>JAIRPC010000135.1 GCA_031257215.1 Eubacteriales Family XIII. Incertae Sedis bacterium | reverse complement strand
CAGCAGACCGCCGACAACGGCGACATAGTGGTGGCGATGATAGACGGCTTCGAGAGCGAAGCCACGGTCAAGACCTTCTACAAGGAGGAGGACCACATCAGGCTGCAGCCGCAAAACAGCACCATGAGCCCCATCATAGTGAACGACGTAGCGATACTGGGCAAGGTCAGAGGGGTGTTCCGGTATCTGAACTGACGGATATGGATAGATATAACTACGACAACAGGCGGGTGACGCGGCGGGTGCGCTGCGGCGGCGTTGCCATTGGCGGCGGCTCGCCTGTTTCTGTTCAGTCCATGACGAATACCGATACGCGTGATATTCCCGCTACAGTGGCGCAGATAGAGTCGCTTGCGGAGGCTGGCTGCGATATCGTCCGGCTTGCCGTCCCCGATATGGCTGCGGCGGACGCATTGGCGGATATCCGCGCGGAGCTTAGCGCGCGGGGGATACGCGTGCCGCTGGTCGCTGACATACATTTCGACCATCGGCTTGCGATAGCGGCTATAGAGCGCGGCGCGGACAAGATACGGATAAACCCCGGCAATATAGGCTCGAAAGAAAAGGTCCTCGCTGTGGTGGAGCGCGCGAGGGATGCGGGGATCCCGATTCGCGTGGGCGTGAACAGCGGCTCGCTTGAACGTGACTTAGCTGAAAAGTTTTGTGATAACGCCGCGGAGGCGCTCTGCGAAAGCGCGCTGCGCAATATCGAGCTGGTCGCGGCGGCGGGATTTGAGGACATAGTGGCGTCCGTGAAGTCCTCGGACGTGCGGACGGGCATATCCGCCTTGCGGCTGCTGTCCGAGCGGACGGATTTTCCGCTCCATGTCGGCGTCACAGAAGCCGGCGCGGGCGATAGGGCGCTTGCGAAATCCGCGATAGGCATAGGCGCTCTGCTGGCGGACGGCATAGGCGATACCATCAGGGTTTCGCTGACGGGCGACCCTGTGAGCGAGGTGCGCGCGGCGCACGACATACTTGCTTCGCTCGGGATGCTGGGCGGGGCTATCGACGTGATATCCTGCCCGACCTGTGGGCGCTGTAGGGTTGACCTCCCGCGTCTCGCGGGCGAGGTGAGGGAAGCGGTGCTGGCGATAGAGCGCAAAACGATAGCCGCGGCGTGGCGTGGCAATGCGCTCACGGTCGCGGTCATGGGGTGCGCTGTCAACGGACCGGGCGAAGCGTCGCACGCGGACATAGGCGTGGCCTGCGGTGACGGGAACGCCGTGCTGTTCGAGAACGGCGCGAAGCTGACGACGCTCGCAGAGGGGGAAATAGTCCCCGCGCTGATGGAGCGTATCCGGGCGAAGCTGGCAAAGGGGGCAGGCGAATGAGCGGGAAGCCAGATATCGGCATCCGCCAGATCATCCAGCTGGTTGACGCCAGGCTGCTTGAGCTGTCGGAGGGCAACGGCGAGTACGCCAGCTTCAACAAGAAAATCGTGAATACGCGGAAGCGGCTGATAGGGGTGCGAACGCCGGATATGCGCCGCCTGGCGAAGTCCCTGGCGAAGGGCAAATTCCCCATGGGCAGCGGCGGCGGCTTGGCTGGACCGATGGACGCGGAGGCCGTAGCGGGATTTATGGGCGCTATGGACGCGGAAAGCTATGAGCATGTTTTTCTCGCGGGGCTTCTCATCAACTACGCGAAGCTCACGGACGGCGAGAGGATAGGGCTGGCGCGGGAATATCTGAAGCACGCCGATTCGTGGGCGTTGATAGACCTGTTCGCGGAGAAGATGAGGAGCTACGACCGCAGTCTATGGTGGCAATTCGCCGTGGAATGTCTTGCGTCGCGGGAGGAGTACACGGTGCGCTACGGCGTTGTGGTGTTGATGGCGAATTACCTTGACGATGAATATATTGACAGGGTTTTCGCCGAGCTGAGAAAGGTCGCGCACGACGGCTACTACGTAAGGATGGGGATGGCCTGGCTCTACGCGGATGCGGCGGTGCTGTTCTACGAAAAGACCCTGGGCGAGCTGGAGCGCGAAAGCCTGAGCCTATGGACGCGCCGTAAAGCCCTGACAAAAATGCTAGAATCATACAGGTTCACCCCTGAGCAAAAAGAAGAGCTAAGAGCCAAGCGGGCGGGCTTGCCGAAATCCAAGGTCTCTTGACGATCACATTACTCTGACAGACAAAAAAGCGCCCCCTCGGCGAAGCCGAGGAGGGCGCCTTTGCATCAGGTGGTACATCTGGGCACGGCTGTTACAGGTTCACATCATGCAGGGTTTCCACTATGTTCATCCCTTTCAGGCGGTTTGACGCGTAGCGCATGGTTGCGAAGGTCAGCAGGAATACCGCGCCTATGCTCACCAGTATGCCTACCCAGGGCGGCTCGAAGCTGCCTAAGCCGAACTGCCTTGCCACCAGATGGTAGATGACCCATGAGATGAACACGCCGATGGGGATTCCTATCATGAGCGCTTTCGCGCCGTAGAACAGGCTTTCTAGGTTCAGCATGCGGCGGCGCGCCTGCGGGGTCATGCCTACCGACGAGAGCATGGCGAATTCGCGTGCGCGCAGCCGGATGTTCGTCGATATCGCGCCTATGACGCTGGTCACGCCAATCAGCGACAGCATTGCTATAAAGCTGTAAATGAATATCATCATTAGCGCTAGTATGCTCTTTGTCATGGCGAACTGCTGCTCCTGGTTGCTGACGACTATGTTTTCCGCCTTGCCATCCTCGGCCAGGCTGCTCCATGCGTCCGATAGCGCACTGGCATTTTCCGATTTGGCAAACCATTGTATATTCACCGTGGTGAAAGAGCGGTCGGACGCGGCAAGGATGTCGCGGAATGTGCGCTCGTTCACGATCAGGGACATCTGCATGCCAAACGAGTATTTGAGCGAGCCCTGAATGTCCTTCATCGGGTTATTCAGCTCGCCGTTCAGCGTGAGCTTCCGCAGCTTGCCGTCGCCGTCCTTTACCTCGATCGTGCCGCCTTTTTCGTAGCGGAACGGGGATATCTCCGTTATTCCGTTGCTTGTTTCAGCGGATCTCGTGTTCACGAGTATGGCCTCGCCGTCGGCAAGCCCGCCACCTATGCCCGCCATGCGGCAGTATTCCTCTGTGCGCTGCGCGTCGGCAAGGAGTATTGTTGCTTCCGCTTCCGCAGTCTTGCCTGTAAGCTCGTCTTTGATATAGGCAAAATCCTCCTTGTCCATATCGTTAGAGAGCATATGGCGCGCGGATTCCGATGGCACGCTCATTTTCCAAACGGTGTCTAGCTGCTCTGTGTTTGTGCCCTTTGCGGCCTCGTGGATGTCGTCGTTCAGCTTTGCCGACTTATCCCATCCACCGTCAGCCGCGTCGTCGGAGCCTAGCTGCGCGAGTGCTGCTACATTCGCGTCCATGTCGCTTGCTGCGCGGAAGTCCACGATTTTGGTCAGGGCTGCGCCGAATCCCACCGCGACGAGGTAGAGCATGATGCCCACCACCAATGAGGCTACCGTGGTGCGGTAGGCGCGGCTGTTGCGTTTCAGGTATTTCCTCGCCAGTGCGCCCTCGAAGCCGAACAGCTTCGCTGTGAGCTTGGATGTCCTGAGCTTTTTCGGTTTTATCTTGATTTCGTTCGACATCCGTATCGCTTCTATGGCGCTGATCTTGGCGGCGCGCCTGGCAGGGCGCCATGCCGAGAGCATGATGGTCAGGAACGACGCCGCGGCCGCTACGAGGATGGCGGGCAGCGACAGCACGAACCTGAAATGCAGTGGGTTGCCTTGATTGATCGCGTCGCTGATCGTGGAGATATATTTGCCTATATCTTCGAGGAACGCGTTTGAAACGGCTATAAGGCCAAGCTCTACCGCGAAGCCCACCAATATCCCCAAGGGGATTCCTATGGCCGCCAAAATCATTCCCTCCGCTACGACCGAGCCGGATACCTGGCGCTGCGTCGCGCCGACGCTTTTCAGTATGCCAAACTGCCTTATGCGCTCGTTGGCCGAGATGGTGAAAGCGTTAGATATGACCATGATCGACCCGAAGATGATGATGAATATCAATATCCCCGCGATGGTGTAGAACAGCGAGTTCAGCGCTTCGCCCGCCAACAGCCCCTCTGTTGCGAGAAGCTCTTTGTTGTAGTCGAAGCCGCCATAGCCGTCGGACAGATCCTGCACGCCGTATTTTGCCGCGAGCTGCTTCGCCGTTTTCTCGTATTCGCGCGTGGGATGGGCCAGCCTGACGTGGGCGTCAACGAGCTTTGACAGCTTTTCCTTGTACTTGGCTTCGCCGCCGCTCGCCTTGACCTCGGCGCTTTTTTCGGGGGCGCCGGCCAGCTCGTCTATCGTGTTCTCGTCATAGGTCGGCTTGGTGAAGCCTTTCTCCACCAGCGGGTCGCTCAATATCTTTTCGGCCTGCTCTGGGGTCGCGAAGCATATGGCAACGTGCCAGTCGCCCTTGATGGTCTTGAACATGGACTGCGCCATGTCCTGCACGCTCGTGGTGAAGCCTGCCACCGCCGTTATCATGGCGACGGAGAGTATGACACCGACCAGCGTGATGGCCGTGCGGCGGCGGTTCAGGCGCAGCTGCCGCGCCGCGAGTTCTCTCATTATTTTCATTAGCGGATCACCTCGTCCCTGATGATGTGCCCGTCTTCGACCGCCATGATCCGATCGGCCTGCATTGCGACGTTTTCGTCGTGCGTGATCATGATGAGCGTTTGGCCGAGCTGCCTGTTCGAGTATTTCAGCGTTTCGAGGATCTCGCGCCCCATATGGCTGTCGAGGTTGCCCGTCGGCTCGTCCGCGAGGATGATGGCCGGCTCGGTTATGAGGGCGCGGCCGATGCTGACGCGCTGTTGCTGCCCGCCTGAGAGCTGGTTCGGCAGGTGGCCTATGCGCCCCGACAGCCCCGTCGTTTCTATCACCTGGTTCAGCCGTTCGGGGTCGGCCTTCCTGCCGTCGAGCAACAGCGGCAGCGTGATGTTTTCCTCAACATTCAGTACTGGAATAAGATTGTAGAACTGGTAAATCAGCCCGATATTCCTGCGGCGGAATATGGCGAGCTGCGATTCGCCCAGACCGTAGATGTCCGTGCCGTTGATGACCACCTTGCCGCCCGTCGGACGGTCCACGCCGCCCAGCAGGTGCATGAGCGTCGATTTGCCCGAGCCTGACGGCCCGATGATGGCGATGAACTCGCCCCTGTTTATCGAGAACGAAACGTTGTCGAGCGCCGTCACCGACGTTTCGCCCTCGCCGTACTGCTTCGTGAGATTTTCAACCCGCAAAATTTCCATGATAAAATCTACCTTTCTGTGCCATGCCTAATAGTGCAATAATTAATAATGCAATAATTTCTAATATAATAATAGTATGGTGAGGTGACTTTCAGGTGACTGTTTTGGTGACAGTTTTGTCACCTCCGATAGAATTTCAACGTAAAGCTGGCGCCGCCGCCTCTTTCGTTTTTTGCTTCTATGTCGCCGCCCTGACGCCGCATTATCGCCAGGCTCATGGCTAGGCCTATGCCGACGCTTCCCTCGGTGGCGTTCGCGCTTCGGAAGAATCTCTTGAACAGGTGGGGCATGTCCGCCGCCGCTATCCCCTCGCCTGAGTCCGTTACGGAGATCCATTGGCAGATGGGGTTCTCGCCGCTGGCTACGCGTATCGCGCTGCCCTCCGGCGAGTGCTCGCCCGCGTTTTTCAGGATGTTGCCGAGGGCTTCGGCTGTCCACGCGGGGTCGCAGTGGATCGTCAGTGGGGCCATCCCCTCGGTGTCTATGCTCTGGTCCTTCACGTCGAGCAGGACATCCAGCGGGCGGGCGGCGCGTTCCAAAAGCCGCGACGCTTCCACGCGCTCCGGTTTCAGATCCGCGGCGTCCGCGTCGAGCCGTGCCAGCTTCAACAGCGCGCGCGTGAGAAATTCCATGCGCGATATGCCCGTGCGCAGGTTGCGCGTGTATTCGGCGCGCTTCCCCGCAGGCAGGTCGTCGCGCTCCAATAGATCCGCCATCACCGAGATGGACGTGAGCGGGGTTTTCAGCTGATGGGAGATGTCCGATATGATGTCAGCCAGCCTGTTCTTTTCGTTTTGGAGGCTGGCCGTCCGCGACTCCGCGTGCGCCGCAAACGCCATGATGTCGTGTTCGAGGATGGACAGCCCGCCCTCCACGTTGGAGAGCGGCGGCACGTCAGGCGTGCCGCGCCCTGATTCCAGCTCGCGGATATATTCGGACAGCCGCGAGATGCGTTTCTTCCTCCGCGCCTCCGCTGCGAAATAAGCGGCGAGCGCGGCGGCGAGGAGGATGGCAATGACAGCGAATGCTATGCCTGCGTCCATCAGCCCTCCGCCCTGTAACCCATGCCGCGCACGGTAGTTATGAGCTTCGGCTCCTGCGGATCGTCCTCGATTTTTTCGCGAAGCCGCTTGATATAGACGGTCAGCGTGTTGTCGTTCACGAAATTGCCGGCTTCGTCCCAGAGGTGTTCCAGTATCTGTTCGCGTGTCAGCGTCTGGTTCTTGTTGGTGGCGAAGATGAGCAGCAGCCTGTATTCGAGCGCGGAGAGAAGCAGCTCCGCATCGCCCCTGAATACGCGGGCCTCCGACGGCCGTATCGCGAGCCCGCCGAGAGACAGTGAGTCAGACGGTTCCGCCGCGCCGCCGCGCCGCCGCAGGACGGCTTTCACACGGGCGATAAGCTCGCGGACGCGCAGGGGCTTCGCGATATAATCGTCAGCGCCCAGCTCCAAGCCTTTGACGGTGTTGCCCTCGTCGTCCGCCGCCGTGACGAAGATGACGGGCATGTTGCCGCGTTCGCGTATATGCCCTATGATGTCGAAGCCGGAGCCGTCGGGCAGGGCGAGGTCAAGGATGGCGAGGTCGAACCCCCCGCCCGATACAGCGGCGTTCGCCTCGCGCACGGTCTTTTTGTGCGCCACCTCATAGCCCTCGGCTTCCAGAGCGTAGACCACGCCCGAAGCGATGATGTCGTCGTCCTCAGCGTAGAGAATTTTTGCATCCATTTATATTGCTCCCATTATCGTATCAAGCCGGGCCGCGCCCCGCCAAAAAGCATATGCAATAACTTTGCCACAAAAAATTATTCTATCATATTTTTTTGCCCCGCGCCGCTTGACATTGTTGAGGCTGCCTGTATAATATAATAAACATATATGAGATATATGTGATATAATCTGTAATGTAATTTGCAAGAAGCAGCGTAGGAAGCAATTTGGAAGGAGCAATAATTCGTGTGCCGTATGTTGATGGTGACTTCGCGATCCGGAGTGGACGTGGGCGCGGAGGCGAGAAAATTTTTTGAGGCCAGCTACGTGCATCAGCACGGCTGGGGCTGGGCGGAGTTCGCGGGCGGCGGGATAAGCTCGTTCCGCGAGACCAGGCCCGC
>JAIRPC010000144.1 GCA_031257215.1 Eubacteriales Family XIII. Incertae Sedis bacterium | reverse complement strand
GTGCGCCGAACCAGCTCGCTGGCTTCGCGCATGGCCGGCACCAGCCGTTCCTGCATGTCGATAACGACGAGCGCGGCACTGTCCGCGTCCGACCTGAGCGCCGCGCCGGCCCCCGCCGGCCCCGCACCTTTTCCGTTCGATTCCATCATTGTCGCCTTTCGTGATCCCTCGTTTTATTGTTAATTCTTCAGGACAATACTGTCCAAAACCATTATACACCATCCTGGCGCGGCAGTCTTTCCGCGTGCTATAATATTATGTCGGCAACTGAATGATTGTGTTGATAACAGAGGGTCTCCGCCGAACTGGGGCGCGGGCTTGATTAAGAAATATGAAAAGAAAAAACATTGCAATATTTTGTGGGCTTGGCCTGCTGACGGGATTTCTCGCGGGCTTTTTCGGTATAGGCGGCGGCGGCGTGATAGTTCCTGTGCTGGTTGCGTTTGGCTTCTCGCAACGGTCGGCGGCCGCCACCTCGCTGCTGGCGATACTCCCTACCGCGGTGGCGGGTGTCGTTACTTACATCGTCGGCGGGGAGATAGACTACGCGGTGGCCGTAGTCCTGGCATGTGGAGTGGTTATCGGCGCTCAGATTGGAACGAAGCTCCTTAGCATCCTGCCCGAACGCTGGCTCAGATGGTCCTTCGCCGTTTTCATCCTAGTGCTTAGCGCGGCGCAATTCTTGTTGGTCTCAAGCAGGGGCACGGATATCGCGCTAAATGTTTTCACTGTTATGGCGCTGGTGGCGCTCGGTGTAGTCACTGGCACACTGTCAGGGCTTCTCGGGGTGGGGGGCGGTTTTTTGATGGTGACTGGACTGACCTTCATATTGGGCGGCTCCGACGTGGCTGCGCGCGGCATATCCCTGTTCACCATGATACCCGGCACCATCTCAGGGACTGTCAGAAATTTAAAGAACGAACTGGTTAATATCAAAGTGGGGTTGGTCATAGGAGCCTGCTCTTGCATAACACCACCGCTTGGCAAGCTGGCGCTGGAACACCTGACTCCCAAGGCCGCCTCCGTATCGGTGGGGATCTATCTGGTGGCGCTGTTTATACGCTCCATCTATGTTGCGGCGAGGAGCGCATGAACAGTTACAGATACGAGGGTGCGGAGATAGATTCCGTCGAGCTGAAAGCGCTGATTGTCAGCCGCGGGCTTAGGGTCGGCAGGGATGTCTATCGGCTTTTTTCCGAAACGCGCCGCCTGGGCGTTGACCCTCGGGAGTGCAATTGCATCATCCTGTCCGACGGCACGATAGTCCAGCTGACCGACATGGGCTTCCACCTGAAATACCTTTCGGGGATATTGTCGTGGGACAATCTGAAATTGCTGAGGTACGCCTCCAAGCTCGCCACCCCGTTCTCGCTTCGCGTGGCGGGCGGCAAGCCCGCGCTGTATTGCGGCGGTGAGTGCCTCGACACCGTAAGCCTGCCGCCGCGCACGGATTTCTACCGACGGAAGACGGCGCTCGGAACGCGCTTCGTCGGCAACTCGGTCTTGCAGGGGCTGGACTGGGTTTCGTTCCAATGCCTGTGGCCGTGCGAGTACGCGGCGGGCGGCAGGCCGTGCCAGTTCTGCTTTTCGGGCGGCGATTTTGAGACGCTCGTGAAGAAAGGCAGGCCGCTCCCGCCCGCGCTTGCCGCCGCCGACATTGGTGAAATAGCCGGATATGCCGCAAGGGAGCTAGGCGTTTCGGGGGTGCAGCTCACGGGCGGCTCGACCATGGACGGCAAGAGCGAAGCGCGGCACATCCGCGAATACCTGGCGGCGATCGCAGGGCTTCGCGGCGAAGCGGGCGGGCGCGTCGAGCTGCGCGACAAAGCGGCGGCAACAGCCTGCCTGCCAAACGGCGAGCCCCCTCGCGCCGCGCTGAATGAAGTCCTGCTCTACATCACCCCGCCTAGCGACCGCGGCCTGATAGACGAATACTTCGCGCTCGGCGCCACGCGCATCGCGTGCAGTGTGGAGCTGTGGGACACCGAGCTTGCGAAAACCGTGACGCCCGGCAAGATCGCGTTCACGACGCGCGAGCGCCATCTGGATGTCCTGGCCTACATAGCGGAAAAGCACGGCCCCTCCAAGGCGTTCTCAAATTTCATTATCGGGATAGAGCCGTTCGAGAGCCTGTCGCGCGGCGCGGCATATCTGGCCGAGCGCGGCATCCTGCCCACCGCGTCGGTTTGGATGCCGATGGGGCGCCCCGTGCTGGGGAGCATGACGCCGCCAGGCGTGGACTACTACCGCCGCACCAAAGAGCTGTTCGCGGAGCTGTACACAAAACACAGGCTCGCCCCGCCCGAGACGCAGGGCCTGAACGTGTGCATAGAAAGCGACATCATGCGCTACGCGGCCGGGGGGTGACGGCGGCGCAATGCGGGCACGTGGCTTATGATATTTGCCCCTGCGCCCAACAATTATGGTAAAATAATAGCATGTGTGTAGCGTACCCAGGGAAAGTTATTGATATTGATGGGCGCATGGCTCGGGTGGACTTCGCGGGCAGCGTCGTGGATGTGAACGTCGGCGTTGTCGATACGCGGCCGGGCGAGTATGTGCTCGTCCATGCGGGCTGTGCGATCGAGTCCATGTCAGAGCCGAAGGCCATGGAGATACTCGAAATCTTCAAGGATATGGGGACGCTGTGACAGGGGCGGCAATGAAAAAATTGACCATTGGCGGGATCGAGGGCGCGTTGCGCGGGCATGTGCCGAAGCCTATCGGGCGGTACGGCTACTCGGCCGTGATGCTTCCGCTAGTGCGCGGAGCGGGCGGCGAGCTTTCCCTGCTCTACGAGGTGCGCGCGGACGAGCTGAAAAAACAGCCAGGCGAGATAGCGTTCCCGGGCGGCAAGATGGAGCGCGGCGAAACGCCTGAGCAGACGGCGGTCAGGGAGACCTGCGAGGAGCTTTGCGTCCCAGAGAGCGCGGTCAGGCTCATCAGGCAGTTCGACTACATAGTTTCGTACAGTAACTTCACCATATATTCATGCGTGGGCGAGATAGACGCGGGCGCGCTTGCCGCCGAGCCGAACAGGGGCGAGGTCAAGGACACGTTCCTCGTGCCGCTGTCGTTCTTCGTGGACGGCGAGCCAGAGGTCTACGTAAACAGGGTGGCGCCGGTTATCGCGGATGGCTTCCCCTACGAGCGGATAAAATTCAGGGACGGCTATTCGTGGCGCGAGGGCCAGTCAACCGTGCCGATTTACGTTTGGCGTGAGCCGAACACGGGCGTGGAGCGCATCATCTGGGGGCTGACCGCGCAGCTGACGCGCAGGTTTGCAGAGGTGGTGCGCGCGTCGCTGCTAAGCCCGCAATGACAAACCCCTGATCCGTTATTGCCCTGTCTGGCGGTTGCCGTGCTTCACGGAGGGTTGTTCCCCATGGGGTGTTGAAAAATAAAGCAATTATGGAAAAATTACAGGAAAAACTTAATTATTTGAAGAACTACGACGGGCCGCCTCTGCGCTTGATGGAGGTCTGCGGGACGCATACGGCGGGGATCTTCAAGAGCGGCATCAGGAGTGTCATCTCGCCGAGGATAAGGCTGATATCTGGGCCCGGCTGCCCTGTCTGCGTGACGCCGACGGCGTATATCGACAAATGCGTGGAGTATGCGTTGACGCCCGGCTTCGCGCTAGTGAGCTTTGGCGATATGCTGAAAGTGCCTGGGTCGAGGGAGTTTTCGCCGCGTGGCGGGTTGGGGGCAGGCGGCGGCGCGGCGGGCGATGCCAGGGCGTCCGCCGCACAGGCCGTGAGCCTTGAACGCGCGAAAGGGTTCGGTGCGCACGTCGAGCTGGTCTACTCGCCGTTCGACGCGATCAAGATGGCGGAGCGCGAGCCTGGCACGGTGTTTGTGATCGCCGCCGTCGGCTTTGAAACGACCGCGCCCGCCTACGCTCTGTTCATGGACGAGATCATAGCGCGGAGTATCAAGAATATCAGGCTGCTGACCGCGCTGAAATCTGCGACGAACGCTATAGAATGGTGTATACGTACTGAATCCTCGGGGGGGGTGCTACCCCCCTCCGACGGGTTGCTTCGCAACCCTGCCCCCCCCGAAGGGGAAGATTTAGAGGGGCTGCCGTATACGGGCAGGTGTATACGTGCTGAATCCTCGGAGGGGGTGCTGTCTGCTGGCGGCGGGGAGAGCTATGCTATCGACGGGTTTCTCTGCCCTGGGCATGTCAGCGTCATAACGGGCAGCCACGTGTATGAACCCCTTGCGAGAAAATACGGCAAGCCTTTCGTCGTGGCGGGGTTCGAGGAAGCGCACCTGGTACATGCCATCTACGAGCTGGCGCGGCTCGCGGCAGCTGGCTCGGGTCAGGTCAGCAACCGCTACGGCGAGGCCGTCAGCGAGGAGGGCAACGCCAAGGCCCGCGATATCGTAGACAAATATTTCGAGCGCGGCCCGGCGGTCTGGAGGGGGCTTGGCGAGATATCTGGCTCGGGGCTTTACCTGCGCCCAGGCTATATCGAATACGACGCGGGCAGCCGAAGCCTTACTGATGACGCGGCGCTACCCAAGGGCTGCCAATGCGCGGACGTGATAACAGGGCGCATAGACCCGCAAGCCTGCCCAATGTTCGGCAAATCATGCACCCCCGAAAACGCGCAGGGCCCCTGCATGGTATCGGCCGAGGGCGCTTGCGGGATATGGTATACGTTCGGCTCAGTCGACAAAGGCGATGTTCCGCGCTAGGCTTTCGGCCTTGCTCCCTGCCCCTTTGCTCCCATGCTTCTTGAAGAGGTCCACAAACATCTCCCGCATTTTTGGGTTGCCGCCCACGGCGAGCGGCTTGCCGTAGAATACATGTTCAAGCCACCCAAAAATCGTCGCGTGGGCATACGCCAGCCCTCCCATTTGGCAATGGCTTGAAGCCCCCTCTATCCTTGTAAAAAGCCGCACGTAACGCTCGCAGTCCAGCGAAGAAATATAGTCGAGCAAGCCCGTTACAATATCGGGGCTGGGCGCGGCGGCATCCACAATGTCATCCTCGCTGAACATGAACAGCATAGACTTCCCTTTCAGCAAGCCCTCATAACCGAGCAACGTGAATTTCTCATAGGCCTTGACCCATTCGCTTGCCGTGCTTATGCCCAACGCCCATGAAGAATGATTGAAGCCCCAGCGTGCGGGAACATTCATTTTTGACAATAACTTGAACGCGCCGTCCACAAAAGCCTCGCTCTTCACCATCCCTTTCATGCCGGCCCGTGCGGACGCGCCGCAGTCGACTACTAGGGTATTGGGAATACACGCCCTGATTCTGGGGTCAAGCGCGCCTCTCACGCACAGGTACCCGCCCATTGAGTATCCGACGATAGCGAGCTTGCCGTTGTCAATGTCGTTTCGCGTCATGAGATAATCGACAGCCGCTCCAACAGGCCTTTCATAGTCAGGCCGAAATACCAGCCCGGGATTCTCCATGAGTGCGCCCCATTGCCCCGGCCCCTCGAAAATCAGGCAGTTCCAGCCATAGTCATGCGCAGCCTGGCCCAGCCAGCAATATATTTCCTCTTTCGTGGAGTCAAAGCCGCCGATCGCGATAAGGGTCGGTCTGCCCTCCGTTCCAGATGGAACAAAATAACCTGGCAACACGGCATCCTCGAACGGGATGGCCACCCTTTCGACAGGATGCTCCATTAGCTCGGTCATGCCGCGAAAGGCCTCCGTGCTTTTCAGCCACAGGCTTCTATGGCGCGGGTCGGTGTGAACCGTATAGAAAACAGCCATTCGGTAATAATTGCTGGCGCGCATGAACGCTTTCCGCGCGGCGGTTCTGTCTCCCTGTTTCAGGCGGCTCTCCGCGTATTCCGCCGCGAAGCCAGCGGTTTTTGCCCATTCCTCCGTCCAGCTTTCAAAGTCATTCTCCTTGATCCTGCCCATGGTTTCAATGCATTCGCCAAGCTCCGCTGCGCCAGCTTCTTGGGTGGACAGCCCGCGAATAAGCTCGTAGTTGAAACCGCCCACCGTCTTGTCGTTAAAATTGGCTTTCATGGCATTGTTCTCCTCAATAGTTTTGAAATATAAGTAACATAATTTCATAATATGCCAGGCGGCGCTTTTTGTCAATAGTTTTTTTGAAATAATATTGATAATATTTCAAAACAGTGATAATATCTAAGCAGGTGACAAAATGAACGGATATGAAAAGCGGACGGACAAAAAGAAGAGGGCAATAATCAGCGCGGCTCGTGAGCTGTTCTCGGAGCGCGGCGTAGCGCGTGTGGGCATCAGCGAAATCGCCAAGTCCGCGGGCGTTTCGCAGGTGTCCATCTACAATTATTTTGGGGACAAGAACTCTTTGGCAAGCGAAGCGTTCGTTTCATATATTGAGGAAGCCATTAGTGAATTTGAGAAAATTATCAGAAGCGACCTGCCGTTTTCGGACAAGCTGGGGCGCATCATGCAAAGCAAGAACGACATAGCCGAAACTGTTGCGCCGCATTTCCACGAACAGGCATGGGAGGACAAAACGCTTCATCAGATATTCCAAGGGGCGGTGAAAGAGCGGGCCACGCGTCTGTACTATGAATTTATCGAGGCGGGGAAACGGGACGGCGCGATAGACTCGGACATTCCGACCGAAGCGATAATGGCTTATTTGATGGCGTCTATGTCCATCCTTCAACAGCCGGATTTTCACAAGGAGGGCAGTGGCTACAAGAAAGGCGTGAGGGGTTTATTCCTATACGGCCTGCTCGGGAAGCCTGATCGGCGATAGGCAACAGCGCCACGGCACAGGCATCGGCGCTCCCATGCTTCGCCTTGCTGTGGCGGCCTTGCTCCGCGGCGAAAAACGCGGCGAACACGGTGTAAAATAATTCTGGGTTTTTGAGATTGTAGATAAGAGAGGGCATGCGCGGTGTTCATGCCCAGTCCAATTGAGGGAATAGAGCCCGTCCCACCGCCCGCTTATCGCGCCTCTCGCCAGAGCCTTTGTGGCTACGCGAGAGGCTTTTTTTTGCTGTTTCCAAGCCTTTATCTGATGCGGGCAAAATCCATAAAAAAAAATTCGCGAAATGGTGTAGTGAATCGCCGCCCTGGATCGTTAATTATATATAAAGGCAAAAGCCGCAGTTAGAGCTAAGGAAATATCGAGGAGAATATGGCATGAGAAAAAAGGTTCTTACAGGAGTTATCGTCAGTGTTTTGCTGTTGAACAGCTGCCTTGCAACGCAGGTCTTTGCGGACGAAGGGGAAAGCACCGTTTTGGAGATAAACCCACTGGATGCATCGGTGCGTTGGGCAAATGTGATTACGGTTTCCCCGTCATTGTCATTTTCTAATGGGCAGGCATGTTGCCACGCCACGATCCA
>JAIRPC010000075.1 GCA_031257215.1 Eubacteriales Family XIII. Incertae Sedis bacterium | reverse complement strand
CCTCGCGTTAGATAACCCTGTTTATGCGGTGATGCCGTTTTTGGCTTCCACCTTTGCCACTGCTTTGTCGAGCTTGTCCACGATCATGTCCACCTCTTCCTTCGTCACTACGAAAGCGGGAGAGATGACCAGCGCGTCGCCGCTCGTGCCTTTGTTGCACCCGCTTGACGCCTCTATGATCATGTGCTGCGCTTCAAGGCATTCGTCCTGAACCTGCGACGCCATGCCGAGGGCTGGATCGAACGGCTCCTTCGTATCCTTGTCCTTGACCAGCTCGATGCCGACCATGAGCCCGCGCCCCCTGATGTCGCCGAATATCGGGTGGCGCTTCGCGATCTCCTTGATCCTCTCTTTCAGGTAGTCGCCCATCTTGCGGCAGTTCTCCACTAGGTCGTGGTCGTTCAGGTATTTGTACGCCGCCAGCTGCGCCGCAGCTCCCGTGGGGTTGCCCGACCAGGAATATCCCGGCTTGAACTTCGCGCCCGTCTCATGGTAGCCGTCGTAGAATTTCTTCGTGACGGAAACCGCCGCGAGCGGATAGTAGCCGCCGCTGACAGCCTTGCCCGTGCTTACCATGTCAGGCACTATCCCGTAATGCTGGTAGGCGAACATCTTGCCCGTGCGCCCCCACCCGGTCATTACCTCGTCGAGGATGAGCAGGACGTTGTATTTGTCGCATATCTCGCGGATTTTTTTGAAATAGTCGGGGTGGGCTTCCGCCGCGCAGAGCGACATCCCCGAAACGGGCTCGGCTATGAACGCCGCCACGGTGTCGGGGCCCTGCGTGAGGATCTCGTTTTCGAGCGCGTGCGCACATTGCAGCCCGCAGCTTTCGGGCTTCTCCCCGAACCAGCAGCGGTAGCAGTAACATGGCGCGATATGCCCATGCTCGAAGAGGTACGGCTCGTAGCCCTCGCGGCGTGACGAGAAGCCCGAGATGGACATAACGCCCATGCTCGAACCGTGGTAGCTCTGCCACCTCGCGAGTATCTTGTATTTCTTGTGGTCGCCCCTGAACCTGTGGTAGTTGCGCGCCAGCTTGATGGCTATCTCGTTCGCCTCGCTGCCGCCGCATACCTGGAAGGTCGCGTAGAGGTCGCCGTTCGACGCCTCGGTGAAGGTCTTGCACGATTCCTCCAAGATGGGGGTAACGCAGTCATCCCTGTGGACGAACGCTATTTTTTTCGTCTGCTCGCCTACCGCGTCGGCTATCTCCGTGATGCCGTGCCCCAGGCTGACCAGCACGGGGCCAGAGGCGCCGTCCACTATCTCCGTGCCGTCCTCGGCGTACATATATATGCCTTTGCCGCTGACTATGCGGGGATACTCGCGGTCAAAGTCCAAACTGAGTACGTGGTTCTCTTTCATTTCGCGCCTTCCTTCCTATTTGTCAAACTGCCTGTTGCGACGCGCCAGATCCTTCGGTTCAAGCGCGAGCTTCTCGCCCTCAACCAGGCCCGCGACGCCGCCGTAGACGTAGCTGTCCGTGACGCCTTCCGTAACGCGCCCCTCGCTCTCGCCAGGGCAGGTCGGCTCGGTGTACGTGGTCACGACGCCCTCGTAGTTGCGCAGCACCACGCGCTCGGGCGACTGAGATACGAGGTATTGAGGCATAACAGGGATCTTGCCGCCACCGCCCGGCGCGTCCACGACGAATGTGGGCACGCAGAATCCCGAGGTGTGGCCCCTGAGGCATTCGATGATCTCGATACCCCTCGAAACCCTCGTGCGGAAATGCTCGATGCCTGTCGAAAGGTCGCACTGATAGATGTAGTACGGGCGCACCCTGTTCACGACCAGCGTGTGCACGAGGTCGCGCATGACTTCCGGATCGTCGTTCACGCCTTTCAGCAGCACCGACTGGTTGCCGAGCGGTATTCCCGCGTCGGCCAGCTTCGCCAGAGCCGCCCTCGCTTCGGGGGTTATCTCTTTCGGGTGGTTGAAGTGGGTATTCAGCCAGATGGGATGGTATTTCTTTAACATATTTACCAAATCATCCGTAATGCGCTGCGGCATGACAACCGGCGTGCGCGAACCGAGCCTGACGATCTCCACATGGTCTATCTTGCGCAGCTCGGAGATGATGTATTCGAGCCTGTCGTCCGAAACGCAGAGGCAGTCGCCGCCCGAAAGCAGCACGTCGCGCACCTGCGGCGTCTTTTTGATGTACGCTATCGCCAGATCGATATCTTCCTTCGTGCGGATGCCGTCCGTTTCGCCAGCGACCCTGCGCCTCGTGCAGTGCCTGCAATACATGGAGCACTGGTCGGTGATCAGGAGCAGCACGCGGTCGGGATACCTGTGCGTCAGGCCGGGCGCGGGGGAGTCGGTGTCCTCGTGAAGCGGGTCGTCCATGTCCGCGCTCGCGCGGTAGGTCTCATTGATCCTCGGCACGGCCTGCAAACGCACGGGGTCCGCTGGGTCGTCGGGGTTGATGAGAGACGCGTAGTATGGGGTGATACCCACGCGGAACCCGTCCATGACCTTGTCGATGTCCTCTTTTTCCTTGTCCGTAAGATTGATGACCTGGGCGATATCCTCCACGCTCGAAAGGCGGTGGGCTATCTGCCACTTCCAGTCGTTCCACTCTGCCTCGGTCACGTCTTTCCAGAGCGGTATGTCTTTCCAATTTCTCGCTTTGCCAGTAATGCTGTTCATATTGTTGTTACCTCTAACCTAAATCCTGAACTGTTGGGAACTTGATAGCCCCATCTGCTAACTTATATGACTTCGCTCCTTATAACATTCAGCTATGGGCGCTCGAACATTGCCGCCGAACCCTCGCCGCCGCCTACGCACATAGTCACTATGGCGTATTTGCGCTCCGCGTTCTGCATGGCATACGCGGCTTTCGTCGTGAGGATCGCGCCTGTCGCACCGAGCGGGTGGCCGAGCGCGATCGCGCCGCCGTTGGGGTTCACGCGGCTCTCTTCCAGGCCAAGCTCCTCGCAGCACGCCACGGCCTGCGACGCGAACGCTTCGTTGATCTCGATCAGCTCCACCTCGTCGAGGCTCACGCCCGTCTTGTCCAGCAGCTTGCGCACAGCGCCTATGGGGCCAAAGCCCATCACGTGTGGGTCGAGCCCGACGGACGCGAAGCCTTTTACTTTCAGGAGGGGCTTCGCTCCGATCGCCGCGGCTTTCTCCGCGCTCACGACCACTACCGCGGACGCGCCGTCGTTCATCGGGCAGCTGTTGCCCGCCGTGACAGAGCCGTCCTTCACGAATATCGGGCGCAGCTTCGCCATGGATTCAAGGCTCGCGTCCTCGCGCGGGCTCTCGTCCGTGTCGAACATGACCTCCTCGCGCTTGACGCGGATCGGCACCGGCACGATCTGTTCCTTGAACTTGCCCGCGCCAATAGCCGCGACCGCTTTCTGGTGGCTTTTCAGCGCGAACTCGTCCAGCTTCTCGCGCGGTATGGGATGCTCTTTCAGCACGTTCTCCGCCGTGACGCCCATATCGGGGTTGCCGAGCTTCGGCGGTGACATCAGCACATAGTTGAACTCAGGGTACTGATAGCTGTACGGCCTTTTTGATTTGCTGAGGAAATACGGGTTGTTGCTCATGCTCTCCGCGCCGCCCGCGACGTACACTTCGCCGTGGCCGCTCTCTATCATGGCTGCCGCCATGCAGATCGTTTCGAGCCCCGAGGCGCACTGGCGGTCGAACTGGATGCCGGGCACGGTTATGGGCAAGTCGGCTTCGAGTGCGATGACGCGGCCGGTGTTGCCGGGCGCACCCTCCGCAAGGCCCATGTAGACTTCCTCTATTTCGGCGGGGTCGATGCCCGCCCGCTTTACGGCTTCCTTAACGACAATGCCGCCCAGCTCGTAGCCCTCGTAGGACGAGAGGGAGCCCGCGTATTTGCCGATAGCAGTGCGTACAGCGGAAATTATTACTGCTTCTTTCATTATTGTTATTTGTCCTTTCTAGCGCGTTA
>JAIRPC010000058.1 GCA_031257215.1 Eubacteriales Family XIII. Incertae Sedis bacterium | reverse complement strand
CGCATGAAAACCGAAAAACAGATCCGCGACGCGCTCTCGAAAGAGGTGCGGGGCGTGGGCTTCTACGAGCTGTGCGAGATCGACGAAGCCATAGGCAGGCTAAAAGAGCTTGGGTATATCGACGACCGCGCCTATGCGGAACGCTACCTCGAAATACTCGTCGGGAAGCGGCACGGCCGCCGCAGGGTGAAGGACGAGATGCGTCGCTGCGGCATCGCCCCGATGCTCGCCGAGGATATTATCGAGGGCGGGTACAGCCCCGAAAAAGAACGCGAAAACGCGGAAGCGCTGGCGCAAAAGGCGCTTGATACAGGCGATTTGCCTGCTGATAGGCGCAGAGCGGCACAAAGGCTTTCGTCCAGATTGGCCGCAAAGGGCTACGGCTACGACATGATCAATTCAGTGGTAGGGGAACTGCTTCGCGGGGTCGATTAGGCCGCATTAACCGCTTTATCCGAACCTATTTTATTGGTGCCGGGCAGGGGCATAGCCGCGCCGTGCGCTTTTCGGCTCATAGAAAATTATTTGAAATTATTCAAAAATTACTAAATCCATATATTGACATACCTATCTTGTTGTGGTATAATGAGAACATACTGTGACAATACTGTTACAGATGAAAAATCATCTTGACGGCACGCACGGCAGGGTATAATATAAATAAGAACATACGTTTTAACGAGAAAGGAATAACGATGGCTAGCGGAAAAGGCGAAGTGGAAAGAGTGACGGCTGTGGTAGGCTCGTCCGAGAAAGAAAAGGCGCTGAAAGAAGCGCTGAACCAAATAGAGAAGAGCTTCGGCAAGGGCTCTATTATGCGGCTTGGGGACGATAATGCCATGACCAGCGTGGCGGCCATATCCACAGGCTCAGTCAGCCTGGATATAGCGACGGGCATCGGCGGTGTGCCGCGCGGGCGCATTGTGGAGATATTCGGGCCTGAGTCGTCGGGCAAAACGACGCTGACCCTGCATATCATAGCGGAAGCGCAGAGGTCCGGCGGCAAGGCGGCGTTCATAGACGCGGAGCATGCACTAGACCCCGTGTATGCCGCGAGGATAGGCGTCAATGTGGACGAGCTTTTGGTCTCGCAGCCCGACACGGGGGAGCAGGCGCTTGAAATATGCGAAATGCTGGTGCGAAGCGGCGCGCTCGACATCGTGGTCATCGACTCCGTAGCGGCTCTTGTCCCGAAGGCCGAGATACAGGGGGATATGGGCGATTCGCACGTCGGGCTTCACGCGCGGCTCATGTCGCAGGCTCTGCGCAAGCTCGCGGGCTCTATCAGCCGCTCCAACACCTGCGCCATATTTATCAACCAGCTGCGCGAGAAGGTCGGCGTCGTGTACGGCAACCCAGAGGTCACGACGGGCGGGCGCGCGCTAAAATTCTACGCTTCCATGCGCATAGACATACGGCGCATAGAGTCCATCAAGTCAGGCGACCAGGTGACTGGCAACCGCACGAGGGCAAAGCTGGTGAAGAACAAGGTCGCGCCTCCGTTCAAGCAGGCCGAGTTCGATATCATGTTCGGAGAGGGCATCTCGAAGCTCGGCGATCTGCTGGACTGCGCGGCGGCGGAGAAGATAGTTGAAAAGTCTGGGAGCTGGTACAGCTTCGGCGGGGAGCGCATAGGGCAGGGCAGGGAGAACGTCAAGGCCTTCCTGAAAGAGCGCCCCGAGATAGCCGAGCGGATAGAGGGGCTTGTGCTTGACAAGCTGTCGGAGCGCAGGGCGGCCGAAAACGGCGGCGCGGGAGCGCCTGCCGCGGACAAGCCAGAAGCAGTGCTTTCAGCGGAAGCGCCGCTGGCGGTAGACGAGGACGGCGTGGTGCTGGACTAAGCCAATAGTGTATAATATATGCATATGGATATTTTAGGACTAGCGCCATCTGTATTTTTGGCACAGCTTTTGGGGATCATACTGACTGATCTCCTGCTTTGCGCCGACAACGCCATCGTCATAGGCATGGCTTGCCGCAACCTGCCCGAGCGGCTTCGCATGAAGGGCATAGTCCTCGGCACGGTCGGCGCGCTTGTCGTCCGCCTTGCTGCCACGCTTATCATAGTGTGGCTGATGAACCTCAGCTTTGTAAGGCTCGTCGGCGGCGCGGCCCTTGTCTTTATCGGGTGCAAGCTGATGGTCAAGGAGGAGGCGGGCGCGGATATCAAGGCCGCCAACTCGCTGTTGAGCGCGGTTGCCACGGTTATCGCGGCGGATGCCATCATGGGTATCGACAATATCATGGCTGTCGCGGGCATTTCCGACGGACATTCGGTGATGGTCATTATCGGGCTGTGCATCAGCGTCCCCATCATGGTGTTCGGAAGCACCTTTGTGGCGAAGCTCATGGATCGGTTCGCCTTTATCGTCTATATAGGCGCGGCAGTCATACTGTACGCGGCCGCCAGGATGATTGTCGAGGAAAAGGTCACGGTGGCCTGGTTTGAAGCGCATGAAGCGGTCAGATGGATTGTCATCATTGCGGTCACGGGCGGCGGGCTGCTTTTCGGATACCTCTACAACAGGCGAAAGACAGGGCGCGGATAGCTATTTTCGTACCGCCGCCGCGATATAGTCGTTGACCTCGCGGCTCTCCGTGATGATTTTCGTGAACGCGCTTGCGGGGGCTGTGCGGTAGAGATATTCCTTGTCCATCTTCGACGTGTCGAACAGCAGGTAGCTTTTCTTGCAGTTGCTGATATACGCCCTTTTCAGGTGTGACTCATCCTCGCGGGCGTCGCTCGAGCCGTTCGCTATCGAAAACCCCTGGCAAGACTGGAACACAGCGTCGCCGTTCATGCCCGAAGCGTAGTTCAGCCCGTTCTCGCCGAAGAACGAAAGCGAGCTGTCGCGGAGCCTGCCGCCGATGCATATGATGTCGATGCCCTTGCGCTCGGACAGCAGCCATATTATTTTCAAATTGTTCGTTATTATGCGCAGGTCGCTTAACCTGTCGAGGTTGCGCGCCAGCGTGAACACCGTCGTGGACGAATCCATGAATATGGTCATGCCGTCCTTGATGTATTTCCTTGAAATCGTGGCGATGATCTGCTTCTGCATCTCGTTGCGGCTTTCGCGCAGCACCATGGGCGCCTCCGTGGAAATGCTGTCCGTCAATATCGCCCCGCCGCGCGTCCGGTGTATGATACCGCTGTCCGCAAGCTCGCGCAGGTCGCGCCTGATGGTCGCGCCGCTCACGTAGAGCTGTTCGCACAGCTGCCTGACGGTCAGAAAATTGCTGTAATTTCTCAGCAGGTTGAGGATCATTTCTTTGCGTGATGAATTGTTCATATCTATTTTTCCGTGAGCAGTAGTGAGCAAATTTTGCGCGTTGTGAGCGAATATCGAGCGTAATAATCAATTTTCGCGCCGAGTATTGCATTTGTTTTCATTTATGATAGTATCATATCATCTGTTGTTATTCAATAAGGGAAACGGCGCGGCACACGGCAGCAAGGCAATTGACAATAGTTTCCAGGAGCAAGAGGTGGTTATGAAAAACAAAACTGTGATTGTGACGGGAGCGGCGAGCGGGTTCGGTGAAGGGCTGGCGCGCGGCTTTGCTGCGCGGGGGGCGAAGCTCGTCTGCGCGGACATGAACGAGCAGGGCGCGCTGGCGGTGGCCGAGTCGTTGCGCTCGGATTTCGGCGTTCCTGCGTCGGCCCTGCCTGTGAACGTGTCGGACGAGGAGTCCGTCAAGGGCATGGTGGATTCGGCTGTGCGCGAACACGGCGGCCTTGACGTGATGGTGTCGTGCGCGGGGGTTCTGAAAGCGGGAGGTCTGGACGATTTTGAAAAAAAGGATTTCGAGTTCGTAACCTCGGTGAACTATACGGGGTTCTTCCTCTGCGCGAAGCACGCGGCGAGGGCCATGAAAGCGCAACGCGCGGCTGGCGCGAGGGAATTGTACGACATAATACAGATAAACAGCAAGAGCGGGCTCGAAGGAAGCAGGGCGAATTTCGCCTACGCCGGCGGCAAGTTCGGCGGCATAGGGCTGGCGCAGAGCTTCGCGCTCGAGCTCGCGGAGTTCGGGATAAAGGTGAACGCCATCTGCCCGGGCAACCTGCTGGACGGGCCTCTGTGGAGCGACCCAGAGCGCGGGCTGTTCAAGCAGTATCTGGACGCGGGCAAGGTAAAGGGCGCGAAAACCGTCGAGGACGTGCGGCGGCACTACGAGTCGCTTGTCCCGCTAGGGCGAGGCTGCCGCATAGAGGACGTGGTGCGCGCGGCGATATACATAGTGGAACAGGAATACGAAACAGGCCAGGCCCTGCCAGTAACAGGCGGCCAGGTGATGTTGCGGTAGAAGGGAGAGTTATTATGGCAGAAGCAGTCTTAATGCCCAAATCGGGCATCTCAGTTGAAAGCTGTATTATCGGCACGTGGAAGAAATCCGTGGGCGATAGTGTCGGCATCGGTGATATCCTGTTCGACTACGAAACCGACAAAGCGAGCTTTGAATGCGAGTCAACGGCAGAGGGTGTCATTTTGGAGATATTTTTCCAAGAGGGCGACGAGGTAGAGGTCTTGAAGCCCGTCTGCGCCGTCGGCGCGGAGGGCGACGATATCTCGGCTATCAGAGGCGAAGTTGGCGGCGCGGCGGCCTCCGAACAGAGCGCAGGCGCACCAGCGCAGGGAGGCGCACCGACCGAAGCCGCGCCCACAGGCACAGCGGCGGGCGGCCCGGCCACGGGCGCGGCATCCGCACAGTCCGCTCCATCCGCAGTGGGCGGCGCGGGAAACGCTGGCGACAAGGTATCCCCACGCGCCCGCGACATGGCGGACAGGCTCGGCCTCTATGTCGGGGATGCCATCCCGACAGGCCCCAACGGCAGGGTCATAGAGCGCGATATCGCGGCACTCGCGGAGCGGAAAGGCACCGGCTCCGCCGAGAAAGCCGAGGATGGCGCCGCTCGGACAGCCACCGCGCAGGCAGCGCAGGGAACGCCCGCGGAGCCAGAGCCCGCGCCCGAAATGGCGGGGCCATACACAGACGAAAAATTCGCGAAGATAAGGTCGGTTATCGCCGCGTCCATGCACGCGTCGCTCGCGAACACGGCACAGCTCACGCACCACCACTCGTTCGACGCGACCGAGGTGCAGACCGTGCGAAAGGCGTTCAAGGAGAGCGGCAACCCCGCGCTTCAAGGCGTGTCTATCGGCGACATGATACTCTACGCCGTCGTGAAAGCCCTGCAAGAATACCCAGACATGAACGCACATCTCGTCGGCGGCAGCATCATGCGCAGGTTTGAGGACGTGAACCTCGGCGTCGCGGTGGACACGCCGCGCGGGCTCATGGTTCCCACCATATTCGCCGCGAACAAGAAAAGCCTGATAGAGATAAGCGCGGAGGTGAAACAGCTCGCCGCCGACGCCCGCACAGGCAGCATCAATCCCGACCTGCTACAAGGCGGCACGTTCACCGTGTCGAACCTGGGGCCGACGGGCGTGGAGGTGTTCACGCCGATATTGAACCCGCCGCAGGTCGGCATCTTCGGCATCTGCGGCATACAGACGAAGGTGCGGCAGTCCGACTCGGGAATCCATGCCTACCCGTCCATAGGGATGTCGCTCACATACGACCACAGGGCAGTGGACGGCGCACCCGCGTCGCGCTTCGCTCAGGCGGTATGTGGAAAATTGGCTCAGTTTAGCAAGTTATTGGATGAATAGATAGGGCAATAACTAGATATGGTTACGCCTTGATTTATATGATAAGCGATAAAATTCACGAGAGAGAAACGGAGGGATTTGATGTCTGACAGATACGACTTGACGATAATTGGCGGGGGGCCGGCGGGCTACCTCGCGGCGGAGCGGGCAGGGGAAGCGGGGCTTTCCGTGGCGCTGTTCGAGAAGCGGGCGCTCGGCGGCGTGTGCCTGAACGAGGGCTGTATACCGACCAAGACGTTCCTGAATTCCGCAAAGATATACTCGCACGCCCTGCACGGCGAGGCCTATGGCGTGAAAGCGGACGGCATCAGCCTTGACCACGCGGCGGTGCTCGCGCGCAAGAACAAGGTGGTCGCGAAGCTCGTCGCGGGCGTCGCGTACAAGATGAAGCAGAACAAGGTGAACGTCATTGAAGCCGAGGGCAAAATCGAGGGCAGAGCGGACGGCGGCATAGCGGTAACCGGCGGCGGTGTTACGGTCGTGTCGGAGCGGCTCATCATAGCGGCCGGCTCGAAGCCCGTGGTGCCTTCCATCCCAGGAGTTGTGGGCGGCATGGAGGAGGGCTACGTCTACACGAGCCGCGAGGTGCTGGACATAGACCATGTGCCGAACCACCTGGCGATAGTCGGCGGCGGCGTTATTGGCCTTGAAATGGCTGACTATTTCGCCACGGCAGGGGCGCAGGTGACGGTGGTCGAAATGCTCGGCAAGATAGCGGGCCCATTCGATGCCGAGATATCGAAAATCCTGCAAAAGAGCCTTGAAGCCAAGGGCGTCAGGTTCCTGCTGAACGCGAAGGTCACGGAGGTCAGGAAAAACGGCGTGACGGCGGAAGCGGACGGAGCGGTGGAGATCCCCTGCGACGCGACCCTGCTCTGCATAGGCAGGAGGCCCGCGCCCGAGGATCTGGGGCTGGAAAAGCTGAACGTGCTTGTGGAGAACGGCGCGGTGGCAACGGGCAGGCATATGCAGACGAATGTTGCGGGCGTGTATGCCGTAGGCGATATCAACGGTAAATTCATGCTGGCGCACACGGCGTACAGGGAGGCCGAGGTCGCTGTTAACCACATCTTGGGCAAGGCTGACGAGATGGATTACAGCGCGATACCCTCAGTGATATACACGCAGCCCGAAGCCGCCTACGTTGGCGAAACGGAGGAAAGCGCCGCCGCCAAGGGGCTCGAAATCACCGTGAAGAAGCTGCCCATGGCCTATGCGGGCCGCTACGTTGCGGAGAACGAGCGCGGCGACGGCATATGCAAGCTCCTCATAGACGAGGGCGCGGGGCGCATAGTCGGCGCCGCCATTATCGGAGGCTACGCATCGGAGATCATCCTGTCCGCCGGAATCCTGGCGGATTTGAAGATACCAAAGGAGTCGGCAAAGCGCATAGTGTTCCCCCACCCAACAGTAGGCGAGATCATCAGGGAAGCATTGTTCGCGTAAAGACAGCCAGTAACAACCAGCCGCTCCGAGTACAGGATGGCGATAACAACGAAATAAAGGAGAGTAATAAAAAATGCCAGATACATTGTTTATTAGCCCAGAGGAATTAAAGCGCCCAGGGGCGATCAGCTTCAGAGACATACCCGTCAACCAGTACGAGGGCTCCGTGCGCAGCGAGCGCTCCGCCATAGGCGACGAATCGCTCGTGCGCCTGTACCGCGACATGAGCATACTGCGCGAGTTCGAGAGCATGCTCAACCGCATCAAGACGCAGGGCAACTACAACGGCGTCGAGATCA
>JAIRPC010000042.1 GCA_031257215.1 Eubacteriales Family XIII. Incertae Sedis bacterium | reverse complement strand
ATATTTTGAAGTGATACCCTACATACAACATTTTTCAGCAGAAAAAACAGAACGGAAATCCAGCATTCATGCGGCCTCCGCTCATTTATCTGTTTTTCAACTGTCGAGAATGAGATTATTCAATTATGCTAGCAATAATATCACCAGCGCGTGAAATAGTCAATATGAGGGTTACATATTATTAATTATGTCACCCCAAGAGACCCTCTTTGCCGTTTATCGCGGGTTTTGTATATTATTACAATATGAATACAATGATTCCCAGTCTGTTGTAACCGTTTCGTGTTTTATAGTAAAATCATTATGTTACTCTATCCAAAGAATAGACAACCGCAAATAATGAAAAGAGAAACGTCAAATATCAAGAATATAGAAGGCGGGATCCAGGGGCGCCATGGACGGCGCAGGGAGAAACACGCCCCGTCCGCGCTGAAAGACCGCAGGCGCAGGGCGAAGGCTGCCAGGATTGCCGCCGAAAAGGCTCGGCGCGGCTTTGTCGCGGCTCGACGTGTCGTGCTTATCGGGCTTAGTATCCCGTGCATTTGCTTTGTGGTTTATTCGGTGGCCCATATCATGGATTTGCAGGGGCAGTACAAAGCGGCGGCGGCCAAGAGCGCGGCTATGACCGAACAGAAAGAGCGGCTTGAAAGCGAGCTGGCGGCGCTCACCGACAAGGAATATATCGAGGAGCGGGCGCGCGAAAAGCTCGGCATGATAAAGAAAGACGAGATACTGTACGTCTTTGAAAGCCCGGGTGAGAGCGTTTCGGCGGATCCCGCGGATAGCGCGGCGAACCCCGTTGGCTAGCGCGGACGCGGCGCGGATGCCATGCCACATGGCTAGGAAAGAACCCTCATGAAAAACGATATGACGCACAGCTTGAACAGGTCGGAGCTTCGGGCGATTTTCGCGCGCCATGGCATCGCGCCGTCCCACAGCCTGGGGCAGAATTTTCTCGTGGACGGAAATGTCCTGCGCAAGATAGCGGGGCTTTTGGAGCTTGAGCCCAGCGATACGGTGTGCGAGGTGGGGCCGGGTCTTGGAGCGCTCACCCGGGAGCTTTCCGCGCGGGCGGGCCGCGTGGTCGCGGTGGAGAAGGACGCGCGGTTGGCGCCTGCTCTGCGCGAGGTGCTTGGCGGCGCTGTCGCTGGCACGGGCGGGGCAGATGCCGTGGGCGCCCCCGCGGATGCAGAGAGCGCGGATGGCGCGACGGCTTCGGGCGGGTGCGCCAACACGGAAATCGTCACCGCTGATTTTCTCGAATACGACCTTGATACCCTGCCGCGGGGCTACAAGCTAGCGGGCAACCTCCCCTATTACATCACGACCCCTATTATAATGAAGGCTGCCGAAGCGGACAACATGCCGTCGCGCATGGTGTTCATGATGCAGCGCGAGGTGGCGGAGCGGATCTGCGCCCCGCCGGGCGGCAAGGACTACGGCGCTGTGTCCGTCGCCGTGCAATACAGATGCCGCGCCCATTACGCTATGGACGTGTCCGCCGAGGTGTTCATGCCGAAGCCGCGGGTGGACTCCGCCGTCATAGTTATCGAGCCCGCGCATGGGCACAGGGGCTTGGCGGAGAACGAGGACGTGTTCCGAAAAACCGTCAGGGCGGGCTTCGGTCAGCGCCGCAAGATGCTGCGCAACGCCCTGTCAGCGCTCGTGCCAGACGCCGGTGCGCTCGGCGCGGCTTTCGCCCGCGCGGGGGTGGAGGGCACGGCAAGGGCCGAGGCTCTGTCAGTCGAACAATTCATCGCGCTTTCGGACGAGATAAATGGTATAATATAAATTGGTTTTAGGATGGTTGAGCGTGGAGAGTTTGGCTCCTGCTTGCCCATCCTTTATTGTTACTGTTATATTATATGGATAATATGAAGAAAAACGACGAAGCACAGAACGGGTCGCGCTCCCCGCGCACGGCCATGCGGGCGGCGGCGCAGGCCGCGAAAAAAATATTCGTGAGAAGAAAGCCCAAGGGCGAGAAGAAGCACAGCAAATATTATCGCTGGCTCGAAGCCATGTACACAAGCAAATTCTTCGGCAACCCGCCGCTTTACAGCGGCGTGATGGCGTTCATCTCCATTCTCGTTATCGAGGGGTTCGGCTACAAAGCCCCGCTCGGCGGTTTCATGTTCCTCGCGAAAAACCCGTTCGCGTTCTTCCTGAACTTCCTCATCATTTTCGCGACGCTGTCCATCTCGTGGATATGCCGCCGCAGGTGGTTCGCCCACTCGGTATTGATGACGCTCTGGATAGTGCTCGGCATCATCAACGGCGTCGTGCTGTCCACGCGCATGACGCCGTTCACGACCGCCGACTTCGCCATCATGGATCTCGGCATTGAGATGTTCTCCGTCTACTTGACCACCACCCAGACCACGCTGGTTATCGTGGCGGCGATTTTCGCGATAGTGGTTTTCACGCTGATGTTCATACTGGCGCCTAGGCGAAAGCCGTGGGGGGGCGCGAAGCAGTTCCTGAAAGCCCTCGCATCCGTGGGGATCGTCTTTGCCATCCTGCTTTCGAGCTGGAACGTCGGCACGCACACGAACCTGGTGGCATCGTATTTCACAAACCTCTGGGACGCGTACACCGACTACGGCATGCCCTACGGGTTTCTCAGCACGTGGCTGCGCAAGGGCATCTCGCGGCCGCTAGGCTATTCCGAAAAATCCATCGAGGGCATCTTCGATAAGGGCGAGCTGGATTCCATGACCTCGGACACCGCTCCCGAAAAAACGGCGGCGGATTTTCCGAACATAGTATTCTTGCAGCTCGAATCATTCATAGACCCGACCGAGGTCAAGAGCTTGACGTTCTCGCAGGAGCCGGTGCCCTATTTCAAGGAACTGAAAGAGAAATATTCGTCGGGCTATCTGACCGTCCCCGTCGTAGGCGGCGGCACCGCCAACACGGAGTTCGAGTCCATCACGGGCATGAGCTGTCGCGAGTTCGGGCCCGGCGAATACCCGTACAAAAGCGTGCTCAGCGACAAGGCGGTGGAGTCCATGGCGTTCGACCTCAGGGAGCTGGGCTACAAGTCCCACGCCATCCACAACCACCGCGGCGCGTTCTATGACAGGAACAAGGCGCTCGCTATGCTCGGCTTCGACGATTTCACCTCCGTCGAGTACATGAATTATGTAACAAAAACCCAGCGCGGCTTTGCGACGGACGACGTGCTGACGGGCGAGATAATAGGCGCTCTCGATTCGACAGGCGAACACGACTACATCTACGCGATCTCCGTGCAGGGGCACGGCGAGTACCCGAAGAAGCCGCTCATCAAGAACCCGCAGGTCAAGGTGGAGGGCGCGGGGTCGGCGGCGCAAAAGGCGGGGTGGGAATTTTACCTCGAACAGGTGCGCGAGATGGACGAGTTCTTGAAGGTGCTGACGAGGGAACTTTCGGACTACGGCGAGGATGTCGTTCTGGTGCTTTACGGCGATCACCTGCCCGCCCTGCAAATCATGGGCGACGACACGAAGTCAGGCGACACCTTCAAAACGCAGTACGTCATATGGTCGAATTTCGGGCTCGAAAAAAAGGACATGGATCTCTCGGCATACCAGCTCGGGGCCGAGGTCCAGAAGCGCGTCGGGCTGCGACAGGGGCTGATGGCGGTGTTCCACCAGGACAAGGAAAAGTCAGCTAGTTATAGGAAAGATTTACATGCGCTTCAATATGATATACTTTACGGAAAGGACTATATCTACGGCGGCAAGAACCCCTATGCGCCGACGGATATGAGGATGGGCTATAAGCCCATCAAGGTCAACGAGATAGTCGAGGTCGCGGGCGAATATTTCATCAGCGGCGAGGGCTTCACCACATTCAGCAAGGTGTCGCTGGACGGGAGGATACTGAACACCGTTTTCGTCGGGCCGACCGTGTTGAAACTCGAAGACAAGGTGGACCCCGACTCGGCCAAGGACATGAAAGTCAGCCAGGTCGAGAAGTACAACGCGGTGCTGTCAACGACGGAGTAGCGGCGCGACCGGCTGGCGGACATGGCGGGCTGCGGCTCGCGCTGGCGGCAGGAAAGGCAGGAGATGATTCATTTCAGCAAATATCACGGGTGCGGCAATGACTTCGCGATAATCGACGGCGCGGAGCTGGTGCGCGCGGGGCTCTGCGGCGCGGATGGCGGTGCGGCCTTCGCGCAGTCGGATGCCGCCGCCGAGCTGGCTCGGCGCATATGCCACAGGCAGCTCGGCGCGGGCGCGGACGGGCTGATCATCGTATGGCCTGACCCGCTCACCATGGATATCATCAACAGCGACGGAAGCGTCGCGCCAATGTGCGGCAACGGGATCAGGTGCTTCGCAAGGCATTGCCTTGAAACGGGCATCGTCCCCGCAGGCACGGAGAGCTTCGGCGTGAACACGCTGGCGGGCGCCATGGGCGTGAGCGTTTCATTCGCGGGCGGGTTTTCGGCAAGGGTAGCCATTGGCCGCCCGGACTGGTCGGCCCGCGCCGTGGGGATAGGCGAGGACGGCGAATATATAGGCAGGGTTTTGGATATAGGCGAAGCGGAGGGCATCAAGCTCAGCAGCCTGTTCCTCGGCACGGACCATACGGTGGTGTGGCTGGACGAAAACGAATGGCTATGCGCAGGCGCGGCGGGCGGCGGGCTTTATGGCAGCCCCGCGATCGCGCGCGCAGGGCGCGCCATCGAAGCCCACCCCGTGTTCACGAACCGCACGAACGTGAATTTCGCGCGCGTGCTGGACAGCGGCACGGTCGAGATGATAACATGTGAACGCGGCGCAGGACTGACTGCCGCGTGCGGCACAGGCGCGTCGTCGGTGGTCGCGCTCGGACTGCGCGAGGGGCGGCTCGGCGCGGGCGCGAAAATTACCGAACAGTGTGAGATAAAAGTCCTGCTGCCCTACGGAGAGCTGTTCATCA
>JAIRPC010000040.1 GCA_031257215.1 Eubacteriales Family XIII. Incertae Sedis bacterium | reverse complement strand
AGCGCCATTACCCCTGCCAACACCGCCACGAGACCCTGTCTCGCGAAATACCTGCCGCCCGAAAGCTCCCTCAAATTCTTCATAACCCTACCTCTTAAAATTTCCCTTCTTTCATTTCCATATGAAACAGCCGCCACGCCGCCCACATATGGAAGCATGGCACAAAACAAACGCCGAACCCGACGATTGTATATCTCTGTCCCCTAAATTTACCACTTTTCCTTTTCGCGTAATACACACCAAAACGCAGTTTTAACAATCGCGCAAATGGGCAGATGGAAAAAAATGGCAGAAAACGGCCATCTGACGGGTACCTAAATTGCCGCCAGAATGCCTATAAAAAGTATTTGGATTATTTCAGAATCAGGTATGGAACGAGCAGTTTCACTTGCTTTATTTTCGATGAGGCACGGCCATTGGCCATGCCTCATCGAAATGGAGCGGGCGAAGGGAATCGAACCCTCGTATCCAGCTTGGGAAGCTGGTGTTCTGCCATTGAACTACGCCCGCGTTAGTGACCTTGATTTGCGGCGCTGCCGCGATCGCTTTCGCTCGCCGCCGCGCCTGTCAAAGCCGCCTAGATACTATATCAAACCCCGAGCCATTTTTCAAGTGCCGCTACCTTGACGCATACCGCGAACAGCTCCATCGTGCTGCCCAGCTCGTCCAGCGACGGGAATGTCGGCGCCAGCCTGATGTTGCTGTCCCTGGGGTCTTTGCCGTAGGGGAAGGTCGCGCCCGCGGGCGTCAGCACCGCCCCCGCTTCCTTCGCCAGCGCGACCACCCTCCCCGCGCAGCCGTCAGGAACGTCGACGGATATGAAATATCCGCCCTTCGGCCTCTCGTAGCTGACAAGCCCCGTACCCGAGAAATCACTGTCAAGCCTGTCCATGACAAGCTCGAATTTCGGGCGCAGGACATCCGCGATCTTGCCCATATGGGCTGTTACATTATCCGCTTTCCCGCCGAAAAACCTGACCGTCCGTAGCTGGGAAATTTTGTCAAATCCGATGGTCTGCATTTTTATGTGCGCGGTCATGCGCTCGACCGTCCTGGGGCCTGCCGCCACCATTCCCACTCCGCCGCCGGGGAAATTTATCTTCGACGTCGAAAAATAATAGAAGACGCGCTCAGGATAACCCGCCTCCCCACAGAGCGCGAAAATGTCGGGCGCGGCGTTCTCTCCCCACAGGTGGTGAACCCCGTACGCGTTGTCCCAGAATATGCGGAAGTCAGGCGCCGCCGCCCTCATCCGCGCCAGCCTGGCCGCTTTCTCCTGTGAAATAATGCCGCCAGTCGGATTCGAGTATAGCGGCACTATCCAGATGCCCTTGACGGCGGGGTCGGAAGACGCGAGCCTCTCCACCTCGTCCATGTCGGGGCCGTCGCACTCCATTGGCACAGGCACCAGCTCCGCGCCGAAATCCGAGGACACGCCAAAATGCCTGTCGTACCCAGGCACGGGGCAGAGTATCTTCACCGAGTCCGCCCTCTGCCACGGCCGGCTGTCCATGCCGCCCATGCCGTCCGGAGCGCCGAACTGATAGAGCATCGAGAACGAGTTGTACATATGCGTCAGGCTTGAATTGCCGCCGACGATCATCCGCTCCGCGGGCACGCCCAGCAGCTCCGCGAAAAGATTTTTCAGCTCAGGCAGCCCCGTCACGACGCCGTAGTTGCGCACGTCGGTCCCGTCCTCCGTGCGCCAATCCTCCAAGGCGCCGAGCAGGCCGTTCGACAGATCCAGCACGTCGGGTCCAGGCTTGCCACGCGACAGATCGAGTTTCAGCCCCTGCGCCGCCAGCTCGCCGTAACGCTTTTTGTTTTCTCCCAGCAGCGCTTCCATGCGCTCCCTCGGCAGTTCGTTCCATGCCGCCATATCAGTCCTCCAATTCAGCTTGTCAATATCAATATCAAAATGTAAGAGGTCAAACCCAGGCTGGGTCTGACCCCTTTCCAATAATTTTACCACAATATTATTAGGGGGGGAAGAATTATTTTTCTGCCCGCGCTATACCGCGCCATAGCTGCCCGCGCCGCGCCCGCCGCCAAGGCACTGCGACAGTTATTCCTCCCAACCGTCGAGCGTGACAATGGCCTTGAAGAGATCGCCGTCTATCGCGATATCGAACCTGCCGTCCATGAGCCGCACGAGATCCCTCGCTATGGACAGCCCCAGCCCGCTGCCCTCAGTCGCGCGCGACGCGTCGCCTCGCTGAAACCGCTCCATCAGCTCGTCGGCCGGGATATTCAGCTTGGCGGCCGAGGTGTTTTTTATTTCAAGCGATATCGTAGGGGGGCGCCCCGCCGCCTTGTATTCGTGCAGGTCGATATAGACGCGGCTGCCTGGCATGGCGTATTTGCGCACGTTATTCAGCAGGTTGTCCACCACACGCCAGACCAGCTGGCTGTCGGCGTTCACATAACAATGCTCGCTCTGTGCGCCGACCACGACTTCTAGGTCAATGCCCGCCAGGCCGTCGCCAAGCTCGACCAGCTCCTGTTTCACGAGGGACAGCAAATCCACTTTCTCCCTGCGCACGGGGATGGCGCCGCTCGACGCTTTCGCCGCTTCGAACAAATCCTCGGTGAGCTTTTTCAGGCGGCGGCTTTTTTCGTCTATGACATTCAGGTATTCCGCCGCGCGGCCGCTGTCAAGACCCTCCTTTTTTAGCAGATCCGTATATGTAATAATGGAAGTGAGCGGCGTTTTCAGGTCGTGGCTCACGTTCGATATCAGGTCGGTTTTCAGGCGCTGGTTTTTCAGCTCGCCCTGTATCGCCACATCCGTTGCCGCGCCTATCGCGTTGATTTTCAGCGACAGGCGCTCGAACTCGCTGTGCGCTTTCGCGCCGACGGGGATCTTGTATTTCAGGTTGCCGCCCGCGATTTCCTCCACGCCGCGTTTCAGCTCGCCGTAGCGCTTCACCCATTTCACGGAAAAATAGAGCGCGAGAACTAGAACGGCAAGCAAGGCCAGCACCCCGACAAGGCCCTCAGCATAGCCTGTCTGGTAACGAATCGCCCCAACGATCCCCGCGACAAGGGCAGCTGCGAACCAGAGCGCCCCGACCAGCATGACCGTCTTGGCAAGTGGGTTGCTCCCGTCGAAGCCAGACTTGATGGCGCGGGCCAGGTCGCGCACGCCGCGCCGCGCCCAATTCAGGACAATCCAGGAGATCAGCCGCCGCGGCAGCATACGCGCCTTGGCAATGCGGACGATGGAAAGCAGGCACCACAGTTCTATCGCGCAGGCGGCGGCGAATATGGCGAACACGGCCAGCAAGCCTATGTTGAACGAACGTAGGCCTGCACCTGTATACGGGAGCGAATACAGTGAGCAAACGCCGACGAGAACCATGAGCATTATCTGCAATTCCGCGAATACATTGTCCCACGCGCAAAGCTCCATGTTACATGATCTTTCGTCAGAGCGCCTTCGCCCCGTCCACGCGATGGACAGGATGAACAGCACGACGGCGATAATAATGGCGGCAATGGCGGGAAGCACGACGCACAGCGAAGCCTGCCGAGCGGATGCCATAGCCGCTTCGCCCTTTGTTATGGCCTCCTGCTTCCACGCGGCATAGACGGTAAGCGAGACCTTTTCCCAGCCGTAGTCAGGGAACGCCTTTTTCAACATCTCAGGCTTGGATGACAGGGATGGCGCAGACTGGCCCGTGCCGCCGCCGAGGGAGAGCCAGGCGGGAGACGAGGTGAACACCGACGTGTCGGCGGGCAGGAATTTTTCGTTCAGCGCCACATTCGCGATTGCCCGCTTCCCGTCGCTGATGCAGTAGAGCATATCGCCATTCGCAAGCTCGTCCAGCACGTCGGCATATTCCAGCTTCCACCTTTCGGCGTAAAATTGTTCCAGTTCGCTTTTCATGCGCGAAATCTCGGAGGCGTATGTTTTTTCGAACGCGGTTCTCACATGGGATCTGCTCGGCTCCAAGTCCTCAACATCCGAGTCATCTAAGCTGCGCGGATACCAGTCCTCTACATCCGCGCCTGCGAGCGAGTACTCTACATTGCCTTCGCTGTCTATGCCCGCGACCAACGAGAACACATCCGTTTTGTCCATGAAGCTTCGCGCGTCGAATTCTATCGGCGCGAGCGCCGCGGAGGCCACATCCTCCTCATCCAAAACGGTCTGCCCCCTCCACTCATACACGAGGCTGGACACATCTATCCCCGAGCGGGTTACGGCCGCACCAGCATATTTGGACTTCTTCAAACGCCCCACAAGTATGTTGTATATTTGCTCCATGCTGATTTCAAGGTCGCTTTCGGCAATGCTTTTGATAGTGCCCTCAGCAAGCTCGCTGTTCCCGTTATCGAAAATATTGATGGCAGAACGCAGGCTGTCATTCGCGCGCGCGCGGAAGCCCGCACTATCGACATACGGCTTTCCGGAAAGCATGTCCGCGGCAACTGCGCCCCTATCAACATTTGTTGTACCCGCAGGCCCAAACTCATACACGAGCCTATTCCCGATAAACATGGTGCCATCGCTGCTTTCATCAAGCTGCCTGGTCACATAGCCAACACCTAGCGCGAGCGCCATCAGCCCGCCCGCCCCGAGCAGCACGCACAGCGCGAACGCGACAGCCTTTGCCCTAAAAGATTTAACGGATTTAGATTTTTTCGATTTTGTATCCAATGCCCCACACCACTTTCAAGTATCTCGGTTCGCTCGGATTGATTTCAATCTTTTCGCGAATCCTCCTGATGTGTACAGCTACGGTGTTTTCGGGATTGTAGGACGGTTCGTCCCACACGGACTCGTATATCCGCTCCGTGGAGAATACCTTGCCCGCATTCGCGGCGAGAAGCCGCAGGATGCCGAACTCGATAGGGGTTACCGCCAC
>JAIRPC010000020.1 GCA_031257215.1 Eubacteriales Family XIII. Incertae Sedis bacterium | reverse complement strand
CCGCTTTGCCTCCGATTTTTTTTACGGTACCGGTGTTGCCCGTGCCCGCCAATGTCAATGGCATCATCCTGCCTCCCGCCAAATTCTTCGCCGGCCATTCGGCGAGCCGCCCAGCGGCGTCCTGCGGCCGACATCAGGTTAGCTCGTTCTAACCTTTCAGCAATAATTTTGGTTAGTGTGAACTAACCAAAAAATATATTACTACATGTTGTGTGCGTTTGTCAAGTGGAATCTCAAATTAATCTCAAATTAATGATATAAATAATATAATAATAATAAGCCAAGAGTTTCATACTGGTGTTTCGCGCAACCATATTTGGGAGACATCAATATAACGTAGCTTCATCGTTTATTCACCCTTCGCCTATCGCGTACTCCTCTATCCTTCTGAACCTTGCGCTTACCGCCGCCTTGCCTATCGGCGGGTTCAGCAGCTGGCCTATCTCCGCCAGCGACGCGTCCGGGTGGAATATGCGGGTCAGCGCCGTGTCTATCAGCTCGCCTGGCAGCGAGTCCAACCCATCCCTGCGCTCTATGGCGTTGATGGCTTCCAGCTGCCGCGCCGCCGCGCCCAGCGACTTCTCCATGTTCGCCGCGTCGCAGTTGTTCACCCTGTTCGCGCGCGCCTTTATCTCTTTCAGCATGCGCACATTCTCATATTTCAGAAGCTGTGCGTGCGCGCCCATCAGGGTCAGCGCGTCTTTTATCTGCTCGGAATTTTTCAGGTAGACGATATGGCTTCCGCGCCGCCGGCGTGTCCGCGCGTGCATGTCCGTGAAGCTGTTCAGCAGTCTGCGCACGGCCGCCGCCGCGCTTTCGCTGGCCAGGACGATCTCGAAATTGTAGCCTCGCTCAGGATCGCTGACCGTGCCCGCTCCGAGGAACAGACCCCTCAGGCAGGCCTTGCGGCAACATTTGCGCTTGATCGTCCTGTCCGCAAAGCCCGCGGCAAGGCGGCGCTCCCCGCCGTCCATATAGGCGATACCCGTTTCAGCCAGCATGGCATCTGTCTTGGGGCTCGGCGGCGCGGACAGCACGTAAACATGGGATCTGCGCCCCGCGGCGGCTTCCCCGACCATCAGGCGCGCGCCCACGCCGTATTTTTCGTCAATCAGCGCTTTGTACCGCCTGGCTATCGCCGCGTTTTCCGTGGCGAGCTTCAAGCCCATCCCCGTCCTCTCGCCGCGCGGCGGAGATGCCAGCGTAACAGAGCCGCAGCCCCGAATGAACCCCGCTAGCTCGGACGCGGCGCAGCAGGCGCGCGCGTTCTCCGCGTGTGCCAGCTCGTTCTTCACATCAGTAGCAAACGAATCAGCCATGCCAGTTCACACGCCACGCGCCGCGTATCAATCATGCCCAAGTATGTGGTTGCGCGTCAGGGTTCTTATCACATATGCCACCGCGTCCGCGTCGTGCTTGATATAACCGCGCTGCATGTCGATAAAACCGCCCTCTATGATGGACACCCCCAGCGCGCGCAGCCGCTCCCTGTCGTCGTCAGAGGCCAGCACCTGCTCCGCGCCGCCGTTCGTGTATTTCAGCATGTCGTCCTCAGACAGCTTCTTGTCGTTGATCAGTATGTGGTCGAGCTGCCCCTCGTCCATGTAGTTGAAAAGGGTGGACGTGTGCGCGGCCAGGCTCATGCCGTCGGTTTCGCCTGGCTGTGTCATGACGTTCGCTATGTATATCTTGATGGCGCGAGTCTGGGACAGCGCGTCCCTCATGCCTGGCGCCAGCAGGTTCGGCACTATGCTCGTATACAGGCTTCCCGGCCCTATCACTATCGAGTCGGCATCCATGACCGCCCTACGCGCCGACTCGGAAATCCTGCCGCCGCCTGATTCGAGGAACACGTCCGCTATGCGCGACTCCTCGCTCCTGACCACCTTGGGTATCTGCGACTCGCCTATGACTATGCTGCCGTTTTCCAGCTCCGCGCACAGCACCATGCGCTCCTCGCTGACGGGTATCACCTTGCCCTTGACCTTCAAGAAGTCGCTGATGCGTTCGATTCCGCGCTCGAAGTTGCCGTATATGTCCGCCGCCGCCGCGAGGATGAGGTTGCCCACGCTCTGGCCTTCGAGCCTGCCCTCCGAGAACCTGTACGCGAGTATCTCCCTCATGCCCGTTTCGTCGCCAGCCAATGCCAGCAGACAGCTCCTGATATCACCGGGCGGCAGCATGCCGAGATCCTCCCTGATAGCGCCGCTCGACCCTCCGTCGTCCGCCACCGACACAACAGCCGTAAGCTCCACGTCCTCGATGTTTTTCAAGCCGCGCAAGAGGACGGAAAGCCCCGTGCCGCCACCTATTACTGTAATTTTTGACATAATACCACATCTCCTTTTCGGCAGAATTATTGCCCGCTGCCCAGTGATTTTATCTCCGCTACTGCCGCGCAGAGCCTATGGGCGTTGGCCCTGCCGCCATTGCTCCATCATATATCGCGGTGCTTCAATACCGCTTTCTCGCCCTTTTTCAAAAGGCGTTCATGCACTGTTATCGCGGCCGCTACCGAGCGGTGCTGACCGCCCGTACAGCCGAACGAGATATTCAGGCTGTTCTTTCCCTCCCTGACGAACGCGGGTTTAAGCTCGTCGAAAATCCCGACAATGGAGTCGATGAAGCGCACCGCCTCGGGCGACCGCATGACGTACTCGCGCACGCGGCGGCTCTTCCCCGTCAGGTGTTTCAGGCTGTCCACATAGAACGGGTTCGGGACGAAGCGCATGTCGAGGACGATATCCGCTTCGGCGGGTATGCCGTATTTGTAGCCAAAGGACTGCACGACCACATTGAATTCGCTCGCCTCGCCGCTGCCTCCAAGCGCCCTGTTGATGGCGGCGGCGAGATCCGCGTTTTTCAGCTCGCTCGTGTCTATCGTGTGGTCCGCCACGCGCCTTATCGGTTCGAGGGCGGCGCGTTCGGTCTCTATCGCCTCCGCGTAGGTTCTGCCCGCGCCGAGGGGGTGCGCCCGCCTGTTCTCGCTGAACCTCCTGATGAGAACTTCGTCGCGCGCGTCTATGAAGATTATTTTATAATCGATCCCCCTGTCTTTGAGATCCTTCAAATTGTCTTTCAGCTCCCCGAAAAATTCGCCGCCCCTGATGTCTGTGACGAACGCCGCCTTGCGGACTTTCTGCTTGCTGCGCGCGATGAGGTCAACAAAGCTCCCGATAAGGCTCGGCGGCAGGTTGTCTATGCAGTAATAGCCGTGGTCTTCGAGGTGTCTGACGGCATGGCTCTTGCCAGAGCCTGACAGCCCCGTGATGATGATGATATCCAAGTTGGTCTCCTTCGTTTTTTTCATTCTGTCCACCGATTGCCTGCCTGGTGTCCGCAGGCTCCGCGCAGGCAACGCACGCGGCGAAATACCTTATTCGCCCTGTTCAATGATTTTCAAATTAACTACCCTTGCGGGATCCAGCCCCGCTTCTATAACCAGGTCAACAGCCGAACGGAAATCGCCTACTCGCTGCGGCGTGTGGGCGTCGCTCCCGATAATGAAATCTGCGCCATATGCCGCCATTTCCATTATATCCCGCGCCGACAGCGAGCGGTGGCTCGTGTTCAGTTCGAGCAAGGTCCGGGTTTCGGCGCACACCGCCGCGAGCTCCCCCAGGTTAACAGGGGATTTGTCGCCGGGGTGGGTGAGCGCGTAGATGTTGTTGTTCCTCAGCGCCATTGCCACGTCGGCAGTGTTCTTCGCCGCCAGCCCGCTCGAACCGCGATCCTGCGGCGCCATGAAATTCGCGATGCTGCGCGACAGAGATGCCAGGGGGTTCTTGCCGATAGCGCCGTAGTGGTAGCCCGCTAGCACGTAGTCGAGAAGCCCTAGGTCGTCCGGGTCTATGTCGAGCGCACCGCCGCTGTTCGTTATGTTCGCCTCAATGCCTAGCTGTATATCCATGTCGGGGTACGCTTTTTTCAGCCTGTCTATTTCCTCCCTCATGTCATGCAGCCGCTTCCTGCCCACACCGAACGCGACGTGCGCTGGGCCGTGGTCGGAGATGCCTATGCGCTCTATCCCGATAGCCCGCGCCGCCCTCACATTGTCCTCGATAGAGCCTTTGCCGTGGGAATAGCGCGTGTGCGTATGCATGTCAAACGCGATGACGTAGGCCTTGCCGCCTGTTTGGTATATGGCCCCTGGCGCGGCGTTCGCCGCCGTGTCTGTTCGCGCCACAACAGCTTCCTTAGACATCATCCCCGATGATGCGCGGCTCGGGTTCGAGCTCCAGCCCGCTGTTTTCCCTGACGGCTTTCTGGACCTGTTCCATGAGCGAGAGTATGTCGGCCGCACTCGCGCCGCCCGTGTTCACTATGAAGCCCGCGTGTTTTTCGGAAACCTTCGCGCCGCCGCAGGACAGCCCTTTCAGCCCTGCTTCCTCGATAAGCGCGCCCGCGAACGCCCCGGGTGGGCGCTTGAAGAAGCTCCCCGCGCTCGGCACGTCCATAGGCTGTTTGGAATTGCGCCGCCTGGCGAACTTCCTCATTTTTGATTTTATGGAATCTGTATCCTTGCGCTTCAGCCCGAACATTACTGAGAGGATGACGTATTCGCCACGCGCCTGGAAGATGCTCGAACGATAGCCGAGCCTCATTTCGTATACGTTCACTGTTTTTATCGTGTGCGCGGCGCGGTCGTACACGCGCGCCTGTATCGCCACCTGCGACATATCTCCGCCGTATGCGCCCGCGTTCATGAAAAGGGCGCCGCCGACCGTGCCGGGTATGCCCGACAGCGGTTCAAGCCCAGACAGACCTGACTCCGCCGCCTGCTTCGCCAGAGCCGAGAGCGAAGCGCCCGCGCCTGCGGATATCGACCGCCGCTCGGTATCAACTGTTATTCCCCCCATCCCCTTGCCGATCTCGACAACCGCGCCGCGGATGCCGCCGTCCCTTGCGACTATGTTCGTGCCGCCTCCGATAATATAGCATGGGAGCTGCCGCTCGGCCAGCAGGTGCAGCGTGTCCATCAGCGCTTCCTCGTCCTGCGGGCGCAGATAATAGTCCGCTTCGCCGCCGACCCTCATGGACGTATGCAGGGACATAGGCTCGCCAAGCCTGACTCGCGAGCCGCCCAAAATATTCTTCAATTCAGCCGTCAAATTATCCATATGCTATGATTATAACACATGGCGGACGCGACCGCCTAATATGCCGCAGTTCGGCTCTCGGCGGGCCTGGGCGCTATTCCAGCGACTCCTCCGCAAGCCTTATCTGCGCGAGCACGGACTCCCGCGAGGTCGAGCCTGACGACAGCTTCGCGTCCATGCAGGCTTTGAGGTCTATGGCGTCCGCTATGTCGGGCTCGAATTTTTCCGAGTGCTGTTTCAGCTCTTTCAGCGTGAGCTCGTCAAGTGCCTTGCCTTTCTTTATCGCGTACAGCACGAGCCCGCCGACTATCTCGTGGGCCTCCCTGAACGGCACGCCCTTGTGCGCAAGGTAGTCCGCCGCGTCGGTTGCGTTCATGTAACCCTGCTTCGCGGCCTGCGCCATCGCGTCAGCGTTGATTTTCAGCGTTTCAAACATAGCCGTGAAAACCGCGACGCTGCCGCTGACCGTTTCCGCTGCGTCGAAAAGGGGTAGCTTGTCCTCCTGCATATCCTTGTTGTACGCGAGGGGAAGCCCTTTCATAACTGTGAGGATGGACATCAGATCCCCGTAGACGCGCCCCGTCTTGCCGCGTATCAGCTCGGCCATGTCGGGGTTTTTTTTCTGCGGCATGATGCTGCTGCCCGTGCTGTACTCGTCGCTCGCTTCCACGAAGCCGAACTCGCTGCTGCTCCACAGTATGATCTCCTCGCAGAACCGCGAGAGGTGCATCATCACCATGGAGCAGGCGGCTATGTATTCGATAATGAAATCGCGGTCGGAAACCGCGTCCATCGCGTTGGGCGCGGGCGCGGCGAATTCCAGCTCGCCCGCCGTATAGCCGCGGTCGGTGTCGTATGTCGTACCCGCGAGGGCGCCCGCGCCGAGCGGCATCGAGTCCGTCCGTTTGTAGCAGTCCCACAGGCGGTCCGCGTCCCTCGCGAACATCTGCTGGTAAGCGAGCAGATGGAACGCGAAGCTGACGGGCTGCGCGTGTTGCAGGTGCGTGTAGCCGGGCATGACAGTGTCAACATGCTCCTTGGCTGTTTTCACGAGTGCCTTGCGCAGGTCGCGCAGCAGCGCGATATCGGCAAGTATCTCCTCTTTCAGCCAGAGCCGTGTGTCGGTCGCCACCTGGTCGTTGCGGCTGCGGGCGGTGTGCAGCCGCTTGCCTGCGCTGCCTATGCGCTCGGTCAGGATAGACTCGACCGCCATATGCACGTCCTCATATTCGTCCGAGAGCGCCAGCGTGCCGTCGTTCAGCTCCGCGAGTATTTCGCCAAGCCCGCTCACGATAAGCTGTGCGTCATCCTCCGAGATGATCCCCTGGTTCGCGAGCATACGCGCGTGCGCTATGCTGCCGCAGATATCTTCCTTATATAAGGCCTTGTCGAACGAAATGGAGGCCGCCCATTTATCGGCAAACCCACCAATTTCTTTCTCAAACCGCCCCGACCAAAGCTTGCTCATGCTTAATACCTTTTACATTCTTCAACTGTCGCAATGGACAGTTAATAAAAAAACTACCTATATATATTGCGCTGGATTTTTTGTGTCTGGCTAGGCGCGTGAGCGATTCGAAGCGGAGCG
>JAIRPC010000001.1 GCA_031257215.1 Eubacteriales Family XIII. Incertae Sedis bacterium | reverse complement strand
TTCCGCTGTGCATGCGCCGCAAGCAATACATTCGTCACTGATCACATAAGCCATTTTCAAAACCTCCTTAGGTATGATAAAATATTACCACGAGCAGAGTTATTATAACATGTTTTCGCCAAAAGTAAAGGGGTTTGGAATTGATAATCCGCAAGTTTTTATGACAATGAGGGTTTACAGCCTGGTCGGCAAGAGCGGCACGGGCAAGAGCTATCAGGCAGGAGAGCTTTGCAGCCGCCATGGAATAGAGAGCATCATCGACGACGGCCTGTTCATCGTGCATGGGCAGATACTGGCGGGCATCTCCGCAAAGCGGCAGGACACGAAGGTTCGCGCCATCAAGACGGCGCTTTTCACGGACGACGAGCACATGCGGAGCGTGGCGGCGCGCATCAAGAAGGCAGCGCCCGGCTCCGTGCTGGTGATTGGCACGTCCGACAGGATGATACGGCTCATCACGGGCAGGCTTGGGCTTCCTAGCGCGGAGGTCCGCTTTGATATTGAGGACATCACGAGCGCGGAGGATCGGGCATCGGCATGGCACCAGCGCCACGAGCTGGGCAAGCACGTCATCCCCGCGCCCACGTTTCAGATAAAAAAAGATTTTTCTGGATATTTTTACCATCCGATAAGAATGCTGCGCGGCATGACAGAGTTCGGGCGCACGGCTGAGCGCTGGGATCGCTCGGTCGTGAGGCCGACGTACAGCTACCACGGCGAATTCACGATTTCTGACAGGGCTATACGCGACATAGTAGGCATGGCGTCGCGTGTTGTGGACGGCATAGAGTCGGTGCCCGTTATCCTTGTCCACAACCACAGGGAGGGCGCTGTTATCGAGCTGTGTATTGTGGCCAGCTACGGGCGGCAGATAGTGGATGCGGCGCGCGGGCTGCAACGCACGGTGGCGGCGCGGATTGAGGAGATGACCTCCATCAACGTTATCGCGGTGGACGTTGAGGTGCAGGCGCTGGCATGATGGCGGGGTTCGGCGTTGCGCTGGCATATGCGCGGCAAATAAGTTATATTATATATGGATTAATTATGCGGCGTTGAGGACAAAGGGAACAAAGTGTAAACAGAAGGGCTAGCGAAAAGGTAATGCTGTATGGGTAACGAACCGATCAGGTCAGGCTGTCTAGTCAAGACCGTATTCGAAGAGGTGACGGATTTCGATGTCGAGGACATCTTTGAGTGCGGGCAATGCTTCAGGTGGCGCCGCCAGCCAGACGGCAGTTATAGCGGCGTTGTAGAGGGGTCGTTCGCGAACGTGTCGTACATCCCCGACGAGAAGCGGTACAATATTGGGCAGGTGAAAATATGGAGCAACCTGCTCGCGGCCGACGAGGGCGCGCGCGAAAAATACTGGCGCAATTACCTCGACCTCGGGCGCGATTACACGAAAATCAAGCGCATACTTTCCACTGAGGATTCCGTCATGGCGCGGGCTGTGCGCATAGGCGGCGGCATACGGGTGCTGAACCAGGGCAAGTGGGAAACGCTCATCTCATTCATCATTTCACAGAACAATAACATTCCGAGGATACAGGGCTGTATCGAGGCGCTCTGCCGCGAGCACGGCCGCAATATCGGGGTTCTCAAAGGGGAGCCGCTGTATTCGTTCCCATCGGTGGATCGGCTGTCCGTGCTGCGAGAGGAGGATCTCGGCTCGTGCAGGCTCGGGTACCGCGCGAAGTACATAGCGGACACCGCGCGCGCTGTCGCGCTGGACGGCGGCAGGACGCTGGCAGCGTCGGAAAAAATGCCGACGGACGAGTTGGAGCAATATCTGCTGTCCCTGCCCGGCGTCGGCCCAAAGGTGGCGAACTGCGTTATGCTGTTCTCGATGAAAAAGACGGAGGTGTTCCCCATAGACATCTGGATGCGGCGCGTAATGGGCAGGGTCTACGGCATGAGCGAGCGCAACATGTCGGGCATGAGGGACTACGCCGCGCGGAATTTCGGCGAGTACGGCGGCATCGCCCAGCAATATCTTTTCAACTATATAAGGAAGCTGAAAAGGGACAATCCGGCGGCATACGAGCGCCTAGGCCTGGACGAGCCCCCGCCGGATGAGGACGGCGACGCGCGGACGATCTGAAACCCCGTATCAAAGGCCGCACAGTATGATGTATTCGCACTTTGTCCCACCTCTCGCCGAGCATTCCCTTTTTGTGCTTTTTTGCTGAAAGTCGCAAGATAATATGGTATAATAATAAACTGAATCGTTTGGGGCTTCGCGCTCGCGACAGAGGGTAGCCCGCGTCAGTTATCACAGGCCGATTTGCGGCATTGTGGCGTTATTAAAAGGAGATAATTATCATGATCAAAAAAGTGGGAGTCCTCGGAACGGGCACAATGGGTGCGGGAATCATACAGGTGCTTGCGCTGAATGGCTATGATGTCGTGCTGCGCGCGCGCCGTGAAGCCTCCGTCGAGAAGGGCATTGCGACAGTCACCAAGAACCTCGAAAAGCTCGTGGCGAAAGAAAAGCTGAGCGCCGAGGACAAGGACGCGGCTTTGGCGCGCATCAAAGGCGATACGAATATCGAAATCGTGAAGGACGCCGACCTCATTATCGAGGCGGCGACAGAGGAGCTTGAGTCCAAGAAAGCGCTCTTTGCGGAGCTTGACGAGCTGGTTGCTCCCGGCGCGATACTCGCGACGAATACCTCATCCCTCTCCATTACCGAGATAGCGGCGGCGACGAAGCGCCCCGACAAGGTTATTGGGATGCACTTCTTCAACCCCGTCCCAATGATGAAGCTCGTTGAGATCATCAAGGGGCTGCCGACCTCCGACGAAACCAGGGACACCATATTGGAGCTGACGGCGGCGCTCGGCAAGACGGCGGTCGAGGTCAACGAAGCGCCAGGGTTTGTTGTTAACAGGATACTCATCCCGATGGTCAACGAGGCCATAGGCATCCTCGCGGACGGCGTTGCCAAGGCAGAGGATATCGACGAAGCCATGAAGCTCGGCGCGAACCACCCGATGGGGCCGCTCGCGCTCGGTGATCTGATCGGGCTCGACGTGTGCCTCTCCATCATGGAGGTGCTGTACACCGAGTTCGGCGACACGAAATACAGGCCGCACCCGCTGCTCAGGAAAATGGTGCGAGGCGGCAGCCTAGGAAGAAAGACAGGAAAGGGATTCTTTGACTACAGCAAATAGAAAGAGAAAAAACCCTTTTATTAAAACGTTTCTCCCCGTATTCCTCATTCTCGTTGTGGTGTTCGCGGGGGGAAT
>JAIRPC010000121.1 GCA_031257215.1 Eubacteriales Family XIII. Incertae Sedis bacterium | reverse complement strand
GCCGCGATAAGGTATTATAGTTATATATTGAATAATGTAGTTACAATTCAAAATTTTCAGATTTCGGCAACAATTCCTTTCAGAGAGGTATTATTCAGTCATGATTAGGAGAATATTCGTAGAAAAAAAGCGGGGTTTTGACGTAGAGGCTCAAAATCTTATGAAAGAGCTGCGCGAGAATCTCAGCATCAGGGGCATTCGCGCCGTCCGCGTGTTCCACAGGTACGATGTCGAGGGCGTCACGGATGAAACCTTTGCCAAGGCCGTGCTGTCGGTGTTTTCCGAGCCTGCGCTTGATGTCACTTATGACGAGGGCATGGCGTTCCCCGACGGCGCGTTCAGCTTCGGGGTGGAATACCTGCCCGGGCAGTACGACCAGCGTGCGGATTCGGCGGCGCAGTGCATCAGGCTGATAGACGTCGGGGCCGACCCCGCCGTGCGTTACGCGAAGTTCGTGTCGGTCGACGCCGCGCTCTCCGAGCCCGAAAAGGAGGAGATCGAGAAATACTGCATCAACCCCGTTGACAGCCGCGAGGCTTCGTTCGAGAAGCCCGAATCCCTGTCAATGGATCTGCCCGACCCCGACCCTGTCGCGGTCATTTCTGGCTTTCGCCATATGGACGAGCGCGCGCTGCGCGACCTGATTGACGATATGGGCATGGCCATGCGGTATTCCGACCTGCAATTCGTGCGCGACCATTTCAGAACGACGGAGCGGCGCGACCCCACGGTCACGGAGATACGGGTCATCGACACTTACTGGTCGGATCATTGCCGCCATACGACCTTCCTCACGGAGCTGCGTAACATTGAGTTCAACGAGGGCGATTACCCGCGTCTCGTCAAAGCGGCGTTCGACGAGTATCTGAAAATGAGGAAAACCCTTTACGGCGAGGACACCGACAGACCTATCTGCCTGATGGATATAGCGACCATCGGCGCAAAATACTTAAAAAAAAGGGGATTGGTTAAAGACCTTGACGAGTCGGATGAAATAAATGCGTGCAGCATCAAGGTGAAGGCGCATGTCTGGGACAGCTCGGGAATGAAGGGCAAGAAGAACGAGCGCGACGAGGACTGGCTCGTCATGTTCAAGAACGAAACCCACAACCACCCGACGGAGATAGAGCCGTTCGGCGGCGCGGCCACCTGTCTTGGCGGTGCCATCAGGGATCCGCTGTCGGGCAGGTCGTATGTATATCAGGCCATGCGCGTCACGGGCAGCGGCGACCCGCGCGTACCCCTGCGCGACACGCTTCCGGGCAAGCTCTCGCAGTACCAGATAACGCGCGGCGCATGCAAGGGATACAGCTCCTACGGAAACCAGATAGGGCTTGCGACGGGGCTGGTGGACGAAATCTACGACGAGGGATATGTCGCGAAGCGCATGGAGATAGGCGCGGTCATAGGCGCGGCCCCCGCTTCCCACGTGCGCAGGGCGAAGCCCGTGCCGGGCGATGTCATACTGGTCTGCGGCGGGCGCACGGGCAGGGACGGCATCGGCGGCGCGACGGGCTCGTCGAAGAAGCACACGAGCGATTCGCTCACCAGCGCGGGCGCGGAAGTCCAGAAGGGCAACCCGCTCATCGAACGCGACATACAGCGGCTGTTCAGGCGAGGCGAGGTGACGCGGCTCATCAAGAAGTGCAACGACTTCGGCGCGGGCGGCGTGTCCGTAGCGATAGGCGAGCTTGCGGACAGCCTTGACGTCGACCTCGACAAAGTACCGAAAAAATACGAGGGTCTTGACGGAACAGAGCTTTCGATTTCCGAATCGCAGGAACGCATGGCGGTGGTGGTGGCGGCTTCGGATGCCGACAAATTCGCCGAATACGCCGCGGAGGAAAATGTAGAAGTAACTCAGGTCGCGAGGGTGACGGACAGCGGGCGCTTCCGCATGATGTGGCGCGGCGATACCATCTTCGACCTGCCCAGGTCGTTCATAGAAACGAACGGCGTGAGAGCCGAGCGCGATGTGCGCGTGGACGAAATGGAATCGCATCTGACCGGCCTTGCGGGTGGGCTCGGTTACGGCAGGGAGGAGCTTCTCGCGGTCATGGACGACCTGGCCATATGCGGGAAACGCGGCCTGGTCGAGGGCTTCGACTCCACGATAGGCAGGGGCAGCGTGCTCATGCCGCTCGGCGGCAAGAACCAGATGACGCCCGCGCTCGGCATGGCAGCGAAGCTGCCCGTGCTGTCGGGCGACACGAGCACGGCGACGCTGATGGCATACGGCTTCGATCCCAGGCTATCGAAGGCCTCGCCATTCTGTGGCGCGATTTACGCAGTCGTGGATTCCGTCGCAAAAATCGTCGCGATGGGCGGTGATATAGAGAGCATTAGATTGACATTTCAGGAATATTATGAAAAGCTCGGGAAAGTGCCGACCCGCTGGAGCAAGCCTTTTTCCGCGCTTCTGGGCGCACTGAAGGCTCAGAAGGAACTGGGGCTTCCCTCGATAGGCGGCAAGGACAGCATGTCGGGAACGTTCAACCACCTCGATGTTCCGCCGACCCTCGTCTCGTTCGCGGTGGCCGCCACGGACGTGCAGAGAGTGCTTTCGCCCGAGTTCAAGAGCGCTTCATCAAAGCTCATATTCGTCCCCGCGCAGACCGACAGCAACGGGATTATTGACCTGAAAAAATTCAAGGCGAACATGCAGCGCGTCGGCGAGCTCGCGGCCAAGGGGAAGATTCTCTCGGCGCAGACGATAGGGCGCGGCGGCATATGGGCCGCGGTCTGCAAGATGTCGCTCGGCAACGGCATTGGCGCGGTCATCTCGGGCCTGACGGTGGCGGAGCTGCTTCACGCGGGTTATGGCGGTATGCTGCTCGAAGTCGAAGGTTCGCAAAAGACAGGGACGCTTTTTCCGCCCGAGGGCGCGAAGCCGCTGTGCAGATCAGTCGGCGAGACGGCGGATACGGGCACGATAGCCGTGAACCCGTCGGACGGCGATACCGTCGAGATACAGATAGACGAAATAGAGCTGCGTTGGGACAGCGCACTTGACCGCGTGTTCCCGAACGACGTCACGGTTTCGGACGAAGACAGCGTAGGCGAGGAAGCCAAGACGCTCGCGTACAGGGAGCGCTCCGCGGCAGTCGCGCCGGCGCGTGTCGCCAGGCCGCGCGTATGCATCCCCGTATTCCCCGGCACGAACTGCGAGGCTGACACCGCTGCGGAGTTCGCGCGCGCGGGCGCGGTCGTGGACATGGTGAACCTCGTGAACCTGACGGGGCAGGCACTGGAGGATTCGATACAGCGCATTGCGGATTCGATAAGGAACAGCCAAATCATCATGATTCCGGGCGGCTTCTCGTCGGGCGACGAACCGGAGGGTTCGGCGAAATTCATCATGGCGGTATTCAGAAACCCGTATGTCAGCAACGCCGTCGCAGACCTGATGGACAACAGGGGCGGCCTGATGCTAGGCATCTGCAACGGCTTCCAGGCACTCATCAAGCTAGGGCTCGTGCCATACGGCAAGATAAAAGAGCCGTCTGACGACGCGCCGACGCTCACGTACAACACCATAGGCCGACACGTTTCGCGGCTCGTACGCACGCGTGTCAGCTCGGTGCTTTCGCCGTGGCTCGCAGGCTCCGAGGTCGGCGACATCCACACCATGCCCGTGTCGCATTCCGAGGGGCGGCTCGTCGCTTCGGACAGGGTGATTTCGTCGCTCGTCAAGAAGGGGCAAATCGCCACGCAGTACGCGGACGAGAGCGGCGCGCCGTCGATGGACATCAGCGTCAACCCGAACGGCAGCAGGCTCGCCATAGAGGGCCTGACTTCGCCCGACGGCCGCGTGTTCGGCAAGATGGGTCACGTAGAGCGCATAGGCAAGAACCTCTACAAAAACGTACCAGGAAACTACGAAAACGGCATCCTCCGCAACGGAGTGAATTATTTCAAGTAGTTGATATATAATAGTAACGCAGGAGGAATTGAAATAATGAAAGTCGGAATAGTCATGGGCTCCAAGAGCGACTACCCCATCGTCGAGCGGGCCGAGAAGATACTCGCGGGGTTCGGGGTGGACTACGAAACGCGAATCATCTCGGCGCACAGAACGCCGTC
>JAIRPC010000140.1 GCA_031257215.1 Eubacteriales Family XIII. Incertae Sedis bacterium | reverse complement strand
GGGCGCAATATCCGCGCGATAGAAACCATGACGGGCATAGACCTCATCATTGACGACACGCCCGAGGCGGTCGTGCTGTCAGGCTTCGACCCAGTGAAGCGCGAGGTCGCGAAGCTCAGCCTTGAAAAGCTCATAGTGGACGGGCGCATCCACCCCGCGCGCATCGAAGAAATGGTGAAAAAGGCGGAAAAGGACGTGGCGCATAGCATCAAGGACGCGGGCGAACAGGCGACCTTCGAGGTGGGCGTACACAATCTGCACCCAGAGCTGATCAGGCTCATCGGGCGCCTGAGATACCGCACGAGCTACGGGCAGAACGTCCTGAAACACTCCATAGAGGTAGCGCATTTGGCGGGGCTGATGGCGAGCGAGCTGAGCCTGGATCCGACCCTGGCGAAGCGCGCGGGGCTGCTGCATGACGTGGGCAAGGCGATCGACCACGAGGTAGAGGGAACTCACGTTGACATAGGCATGGATCTGCTGAAAAAATACAAGGAGTCGCAGGCGGTCATAGACGCGATGTCGTCTCACCACGGGGACTACGAGGTGAAGAGCCTTGAAGCCGTGCTGATAGCGGCGGCCGACGCGCTGTCGGCGGCACGCCCGGGAGCAAGGCGCGAAACCCTGGAAACCTATATCAAGCGTCTCCAAAAGCTGGAAGAAATAGCGAATACCACCAAGGGCGTGGAGCAGTCCTACGCGATACAGGCGGGCCGCGAGATACGCATAGTAGCAAAGCCAGACGAGGTGAACGACAGCGAGATCATCCTGCTGGCAAGAGAGATCAGCAAGAAAATAGAGAGCGAGCTGGACTATCCAGGGCAGATAAAGGTGAATGTGCTTAGAGAGACCAGAGCTATCGATTATGCTAAATAGACACGCTGGTTTTGCACATCTCGCGCTAACAGTTGCATTTTCCGTGCAGCCGTGAGGCGAAGCCGACTCACGTACTAAGCGCACGTATGTCTGAATACGCTCCGCGCGAAAAATACAACTGTTAGCGCGACCTGCACTAAAACCAGCGCGTCTTGGTTATAACAACTGACCACAATCATCGTCATTGCGGCCCCGAGCCGCAATCCAAAACCTCGATTGCATGTTAAGCCAGCAATCCAGTAGAATAATCGGAAAATCGGAAAACCATGCTGATCTATCTTGACAACGCATCAACTACCAAACCCTGCGAGGCGGCGATAGCCGCCTTGCTTGACGCTCTTGGTGGTTGCTACGGCAACCCCTCCTCCGCGCACACCATGGGGCAGGACGCCGAGCGTCTTGTGAAGCGCGCACGCGCGGATATCGCGGGGCTGATGGGCGCCCGCGCCGAGCAGCTCGTATTCACGGGCAACGGCACCGAGTCCGACAACCTCGCGTTCCACTCCGTTTTCAAGAACCCCGCCCGCCTGTCGGGCAGGCGGCTTATCATATCGGGCGTCGAGCACCAGGCAGTATCGAAGCCCGCCGCCTACTACGCGGGGCAGGGCGTGGAGCTTGCGGTTATGCCTGTCGGCTCCACTGGTATGGTGGACACGGAAGCCATAGAGGACGCAATAGGCACGGCGGCGGCGGCGCAGCGCACAGCCCTCATATCCGTAATGCACGTGAACAGCGAGGTAGGCACGATACAGCCCGTTACTGAAATAGCGCGTATCAAGGACAGGGTCAACAAGAGATACGGCGCGGCCATAGCCCTGCATACGGACGCGGTGCAGTCCTTCGGCAAGCTGCCGATAGACGCGGGGCAGGGCGGCGGGCCAGGGCGCATGACCGCGGGCGAAAGCAGCCATTCGGATTTTTCGGGCGTGGATATGATGTCCGTAAGCGCCCACAAGCTACACGGGCCAAAAGGCATAGGCGCACTGTACGCCATGCGCCCGGAGAAGCTGGGCGCGCTGATAAAGGGCGGCGGTCAAGAGGGCGGCAGAAGAAGCGGCACGGAAAACACGCCGGGAATAGCAGGCTTCGCCGCCGCTGTCAACGCCGTAGCGGACCCGCCATCCGGCATGAACCCGAGCGAGCCATCCCACGCACACCGCGCGGCCGCGCTGCGAACCCGTCTCCTGCAAGGCATCAAGGATGCCATAACGGACGTGCGGGTCAACAGCCCAGAGGAAGCGTCCGCTGACGGCGCGCCAGGATACTGCTCTCCATACATCCTTAACGTCAGCTTCATGGGCGCTCGCGGTGAAGTGGTGCTTCATGACTTGGAAAGCCAGGGCATCTTCGTGTCCACTGGCTCCGCCTGCTCGAACCTAGGCAAAAAAAGCGGCGCGGCAAAAACTGACCACACCCTGGCGGCGCTGGGCCTAAGCCCCAAGGAAGCGGAGGGCGCGGTAAGGTTCAGCCTGAGCCGCTACAACACCGAGCAAGAGATAGACTACACCCTGGAACACCTGACAAAGACAATAAAAAAAATCAGGTCAATAGGCGCATACAGATAACAGGCATCAGCGAAAACCCCCCTACGAAAATGTTCCATTCAGAAGGGGCATTAAATGACATCCGCCAAATAGCAGCCCGCAATATGATAGAATATACGACAGAAAGCACGGCGTTGATAAATATTTTAAGAAATGAGAACAAAAAGAAAGATTGTCCGCGCATATACACGGCGCGGCAGTGCAGGTTATACCATTAATGAATAATATCATAATAGTCAGATACGGCGAAGTCGCGCTGAAAGGGATGAACAAGCCCTGGTTCGAGCGCGTGTTGGAGGGCCGCATACGAAAGGC
>JAIRPC010000043.1 GCA_031257215.1 Eubacteriales Family XIII. Incertae Sedis bacterium | reverse complement strand
CGGTCTATCCGCATGATGTCCGCCATGCGCGGCTTCCCCGCCTGCACCGCGCCGATGAACTCGTCTATGCGCGAGGGCTCGTCCGTCACTATGAGCTGCACGAACGCTCCCATATTGCGAACCTGCCCTTTCATTCTGTATTTTGCCGCCAGCTTGGAAAGCGTCGGACGGAAACCGACGCCCTGCACCGTTCCCCAGAACGTTATAACTTCGGTAATCATCCTTTTCTTGATTTTTTTCGCGCACGCGCGCTGGGCCTTGCTCTCCTGTTGGAGCTTCTGCCGCTAAGGCTTCTTTTCGTATCGCCCTCCGCTCTTCTGGCAGACCTGGACGCGACGGCGGGCTTATCCTCGATTGGTTCGGGCTTTGCCGCTGGCCTTGGCGCTTTGGCCTGATTTGCCGCTGGCCTCCTTTGCGCTGTTTCAGCGGGTTTCGGCGGGACAGGCCTTGCCGCAGCCGCGGATTTGCCTAGCGCCGCGCTCCTTGCCACCGCCACGGGTTTTCTCTCCGCCGCAGGCTTCGCAGCCATAGGTCTGGACTGCGAACCTGTGCCTACAATAACTTTTTTTGTATCCGCAATCATTTTTGTTAGGCTTGGCTTTTTGGCCTCGCCCGGCTTACCAGTACCGCCAGGCTTCGCCATGGGTGCGGCAGCCAGACTGTTATAGTAATCGTCATGCCCTAGCTTGCTGGGCATCTCGTGTTCTTTCAATTCCTCTATGTCGGGTATCTCCCTTTTGCGCAGGAGCGCAGGCCAATCCATCTCCCTGCCAGGCTCTCTGCCGAAATCCACGCCAAGCGCTTCGCCGCGCCTACCGCGTCCGCCTCGCCTGCCACGCAAGCGCGAAAGAAAATGTCTGTACACGCGCCCGCCGCCGTATTCATCCGCGCCGCCGTCATCGCCGTCATCGCCATACACACCGCCGCCGTACCTGTTACTGTATCCGCCCGCGCCAGCGTACCCATACGTGTTGCCGTACTCGTCCGCGCCTCCGTAGCCATCGCCATAGCCGCCCTCATCCTCTATCGCCATGGCTTCGAGCCTGTCCCAGCGCTCTTCGCGCTTTATCGTGCAGTAGGTCATGAATACCGAGAGCATGAGGAAATACGTCGCCACGTCCAGCACGAACACCACTATATATGTATAGAAATCGCTCTCGCCAAAGGAGCCCGCCAGTATGGACATGGTGTGGTTGTAGGCTATGAACATGGCGGATGCGAAATACGAAAGAATCGCGACGATGCATGCCGCCCATCCGACGGCCTGCGTCAGCCGGAACGCGGGGATCACGAGCACGAACACGATATAGAGCGCGGTGAAGACCGCGACGGCGAAGTACGGCAGGAACACCGCGTATTCAAGCGACTCGTACAGGTCGCCGAACTTCTCGCCTATCGGGGTTATTTTTTCATACTCGGCATACGCGGAATACAGGTACACCGCAAGCGGCGGCAACAGCGTGAGCCGGCGCAGCCGCCCCGCGCGGTAGGGCGTGGTGATGAACGCCAACACGGCGCAGGCGGCGAACACCAGCAGGTACGCCACCGCGCCCTGCGAAACGTCGCCCGCGTTCGGGACGCCCGACGCGCCCAGCTCTATCCCCGCCAGCTTCGCCTGCAAGGCGTTCCAGTAATAGCCGAGCGGTATGCTCAACGCGATATGCACCGCGACCAGCGCGATCATCACGAGCGCAGTATTCTTTATCTTACGGTAACAATAATAATCGTCCATTGACGACGCTTATCTCCTCCTGCGATTTTATCGCCCCGCCGGCCAAGGACCAAGCAATACTCGGCAACGATGAACCGGCAGCGCTCTTGTTTTTGTAAAGCTCAATATACACCATGACCATTATACCATTATTGCAACAATAATTAAACGAGGGAAACGCCGACAACGCGCCGCTTCCCCCGCTCTTGCAATAACCGGCCGCCTATGCCGTCACTCGATTTTCAGGCTCTTTTTCGGACAGCCCTCGATACAGAGTCCGCACCTCGTGCATTTGTCGTCATCGACCTCCCACTTCTTGTCCTCGCGTACCACCGTGATGGCGGACTGGGGGCATTTCTTCGTGCAGATGCCGCAGAACACGCAGGTGTCGTCGCATTTCAGGCTGCCCGCGCCCGACGCCGCCATGTGGTCCTCCGGCTTCTCGAAGGTGTCCACTATCTTGTGGACGGCGGGGGTGGTGTACGTCGCTTCGTTCACCAGGCATTTCTTCGGGCAGACCTCCACACAGCAGCTGCACTGTATGCACTGCATGCGCTTTATCGACCAGGTTTTTGAGTCGCGGTCCACCGTTATCGCGTCGGTCGGGCATTTCTTGCCGCATATCCCGCACAGGATGCAGGTGTCCATGTCGATGGCGATATGCCCTCTCGTCCTTTCTTTCCATTCCCGCGGACGGACGGGGTACATGAGCGTAGCAGGCTTGCGCCCAAGGCTACGCATTATCATCTTGCCGATCTTCAAACTACCCATATATCAATCACCTCTTTGTATAACATAACCTATATGCACATTACCTTTCTGTGCAACTGATACACGGATCTATGGTCAGCACCAGCACCGGCACGTCCGCCAGGTCACAGCCTTGCAGCATCTTCACCAGCGCGGGTATGTTCGCGTTGGTGGGGGTGCGCACCCTTATCCGTTCGAGGAATTTGCTCCCGTTGCCCTTGCTGTAATAATATGCTTCGCCGCGCGGCTGCTCCATGCGCCCTACGAACTCGCCCGACGGGTTGCCCTTCACCTTGATGTCGATATCGCCCTCGGGTATAGACGCCGCCGCTTTTCCTATCAGCTCTATGGACTGGAACAGCTCCTTGATCCTGACCTTGCAGCGCGCCATGCTGTCGCCGTCCTGCTCCACGCACGGCTCGAAGCCAAGCTCGGCATACGCGCCGTGCCCGTCAAGCCTGACATCCGAAGCCACGCCCGACGCGCGGGCCACAGGGCCCACCGCGCAGAGGTCAATGACATCCTCTTTTGACAAAACGCCTACTCCTGTCAAGCGGTTCTTGACGGACATATCCTCCATGAACACGTTCGCCAGCTCTTTCAGCTCGGGTATCATGCCGTTCAGCTCGGCGGAAATCTCGGCCAGCTTTTCATTGGCGACATCCTTGCGCACGCCGCCGACCTTGCAGACGGAGAATATGACCCTGCCGCCAGTCGTTTCCTCGAATATGTCGAGAACCTTTTCGCGCAGGCGCCAGCTGTGCATGAACAGGCTTTCAAACCCGAACGCGTCGGCCAGAAGCCCGAGCCACAGCAGATGGCTGTGGATACGCCCCAGCTCGTGCCATATCGTCCTGAGGTATTCGGCGCGCGGCGGGACTGTGACGCCGAGGTTGCCCTCGACCGATTTGCAGTAACCCCATCCGTGTCCGAAGCTGCATATGCCGCAGACGCGCTCTATGACGTAGACCATCTCCGGCCATTCGTTTTTCTCAACCAGCTTTTCAAGTCCTCGATGTATGAAGCCTATCGAGGGAATCGCTTCCACCACCGTTTCGTCCTCGATAACGAGGTCGAGGTGGATGGGTTCGGGAAGGACCGGGTGTTGTGGCCCAAATGGTATTACGGTACGTTTGGCCATTATGCCTCCCCTCCTTTCTCGTCAGCCTTTGCAGGCGTTTCTTTGTCGTTTTTTTCTAAATCTGTTACTTTTTCCCCGCCGTCCGCGCCGCTGTCCGCGCCCGCAACAGCTGGCGCACCCGCAGCAACTTCCGCTGGCGCACCCGCGTCAGCGTCCGAAGCAGACCTTTTGTCCGCAGGGTTCCACGGCGTTTCCGACGCTATCTTGAAGAAATGCCCGCCGAAATCGAGCGCCAGGTTCTTGAACGTTATGCCGAACAGGTCGTGCATCTCGTTCTCGTAGATGAACGCCGCCCAGTAGATACCCGATATGCTTTGCAGCTCAGGGGCGTTGTCGCCCAGGCTCACTTTCAGGTTCTTCAAGGCCTCGTCCTTTTCAAACGAGTACAGCACCTCTATGCCGCCGTCCACCTTCGTCGCGCAGGCCTGGCCGAGCCTGTACCCTGCGGTCTTCATGTCGGCGACAGCGCCAAGCAGGTCAGAAGCCGCTGTCAGCTGTATATCCTGAATCAAGTCTTTTCTTTCAGCCATTACGCTTCCTCCTTTCCTGAATCAGCGCCATCCGCTTCTTTGGATTGCGGCTCGGGGGCCGCAATGACGGGGGGCTGCGTCTCCGCTTCCTGCCCGCCGCCTGAATCAGTGCCATCCGCTTCCTCGCCCTCTGGCGCGGCTCCGTAGTATTTCACCTCTACGTCGTCGCCCGGTAGCACAGGCTCCGCCAGCGGCTCCGGCGGCGAGCCGTCGGGCAGGTCTATATCGCCCGCGCCCGCGTCCGAATCTGCGGGGGCGTCCGTATGCTTTGGCTTCGGCCTCGCGTCCAGCGCTTTCTTCTTCTCGTCCAGCGCGCCGAGCGCCGCTACCACGCCGTCTATTATCGCTTCCGGCCTGGCGGCGCAGCCGGGTATGTAGACGTCAACAGGTATCACCGTGTCAACGCCGCCCATAATATTGTAGCAATCTTTGAAGATGCCGCCCGAGGTCGCGCATATCCCGACCGCCGCCACGACCTTCGGCTCGGGCATCTGCTCGTAGATCTGCTTGACCACGCTGATGTTCTGTTCGTTTATCGAGCCTGTAATAAGGAAGATATCCGCGTGCTTCGGGTTGCCCGTGTTGATGATGCCAAAACGCTCCACGTCGTACATGGGTGTCAGGCAGGCAAGCACCTCGATATCGCAGCCGTTGCAGCTCGATCCGTCGTAATGGATTATCCAAGGACTTTTTGTAATATATGACATACTCTGCACCCCCTTTATATTATTAGGATCTTTATGTAGTACAGCAGTATGAGATTCGCCGCACCGAAGGTTATCGTAACGAGCCAGCTCGCTTTGAGCGTGAACTGCCATTTCATCCTCGCGAAAGCGTTGTCGATGAACACTTCGAGGAAATAGCACGCGAGCGCGGCCGCCACGCCGACGAGCGCCATATACCATGTCCCGTTTTGGAAGAACAGGAAGATGAAGCCTAGCAGGAATACGTTCTCATACCAGTGCGCCACCTCGATAAGCGCGAGCGTGCGCCCCGAAAACTCCGTGGTCACGCCCTTGACCAGCTCCTGGTGCGCGTGGTGCGACAGCGAGAGGTCGAACGGCGATTTGCGGAATTTGATCGTGAGGATGAACAGGTAGCCCGCGAAAATCCCTATGAGGTATTTCAGCGGTATAGCGCCGCCCGCCAGCCCAACGCCCGACACGATATCCCCTATGTTGAAGCTGCCCGTCGTCATGTACAGACCGACTGCGGTCAGAAGCACCATAGGCTCGTATGCCATCATTTGCAGCAGCTCCCTTTCCGCGCCTATCTGCGAATAGGGCGAGTTGGACGAGTAGGCGCCCACGACGAGGAATAGGTTCGCCGTCGTCAGCGCGAATATGACCAACAGGAGGTTGCACCCGAAGAAGAACATGCCGCCTGTGATGATAACGAAAATGAAGAAGCAGAGTATATAGAAGTCCTGCCCGCTGTTGACGGTGACAGGCTCCTTCTCCATGAGCTTGCGCACATCGTAGAACGGCTGCAATATCGGCGGGCCGAACCTGCCCTGCATACGAGCGGTTATTCGCCTGTCAACGCCGGCAAGCAGACAGCCCACGAAGGGGCCCGCTATCAGATACGCCACCAGGCCGATCACGGCATAAAGGCTTACTGTCATCAGACCGCACCCCCTTCCTGGAAATACCTGAACATGTTGAGCGCAATAAACGCGACGAACGAGAACGACAGCGCGAATATGATGCACGTCGAAATCAGGCCGATACGATTCATGAGCTTCTCGCCGAACACGCCCTCCATGTACCAGTTGCGCAGGGAAACAGGGACATCCTTCTCCATGGCGCCGCGGAATGTCAGGTTGTCGCCCTCATTCGCGCCGCCCATGTAGAGCGGGACTATGCGCTTGCGCGTGCGCCCGTAGAACAGCAGGGGCAGCACGAGTATGACGCATACGAGCACGACCATGATGACCATCTCGCTGCTCGACAGAGCCGTAGCCGCCGCGTCCGACATCCCCGCGAAAACATTCTTGATGAACGGCACTATGACATTGCCGGAGAACAGCGGGAACGAAAGCGATATGAGAATAACGAGAACTATATGGCCCGTCAGCACGAACCATTCCTCGCCATGCACCTTGTCCTGGATGTTCTGTCTGTTCGCCACTATCGCCGTGAGCTTGCCGAGCCATTTGCCCCAGTAGAACAGCGTCACAGCCGAGCCGAACACGATCATCAGCACGACCCATATGCCGCCCGCGTCAACGAACGATTGGAGCGCCGCCCATTTGGACACGAGCATTCCGAACGGCGCGAGGAACATGCCCGCTATGCCTATGATCATGAACACAGCCAGGCGCGGCAGCCTCCCGAAGAGCCCGTCCATATCCTCTATGTCGCGGCTTCCAATGTTGTGCTCCGCCGTGCCTACGCTGAGGAACAGCAGCGACTTCGTGACCGCGTGGAATATGATGAGCATGGTCGCCGCCCAGACGCCCTCCGCCGTGCCGATGCCCGCGCACGCGACTATCAGCCCGAGGTTCGCGATCGTGGAGTAGGCCAGCACGCGCTTCGCGTTGCTCTGCGTCACCGCCGCGAAGGAGGCGAGCAGGAACGTGATGCCGCCGACCATCATGACCATGAAGCCAGGCTCGTTGATGGACAGTATGCCCTGTACCCCGAGCAGCGGCGACAGCTTGACGATAAGGAACACGCCGGCTTTGACCATAGTAGATGAATGGAGCAGCGCGCTCGTCGGCGTCGGCGCGACCATCGCGCCAAGCAGCCAGCTGTTGAACGGCATCTGCGCCGCCTTCGTTATGCCCGCAAAACAGAGGAGCATCACGACCGCGTTGATAACATAATACTGGGAGGGATCTTGCAGCATGCCCGCTTGGAGCTGCGCCTTGGTCTCGACGCCCATCTGTATGAGCCTGTCGATTTCGAGCGTGTCCATAGTGGTGCCGAGCAGAACGATAGCCAGCACGAACGCAAGCCCGCCGAGCAGGTTCATGATGAGGGCCCTGAACGAATTCCTCACGGCCTCGTCGGTCTTCGTGTAGCCGATCAGGAAGAACGAGCAGAGCGTCGTGATCTCCCAGAAGAAATACATATAGATAAGGTTGTTCGACAGCACTATCCCGAACATGGCCGAAAGGAAGATGAACAACAGGAAGAAGAACCACCATCTCCTGTCCGGGCCGCCCTCCAAATGGTGCTGAAAATCTTTCATATACGCCACAGCGTATACGCAGATAAGCGTACCTATGATGCCTATGATCAGCACCATGATCAGCGAGAACTGATCTATGCCGATATTGTTCTTGACCTCTATCTCGTGCCCCTTGGTGAGCTCAAACCAAATAAGCAACGGGCACTGCACGGCGACGAGGATACACGCCAGAGCCTTCTTGTACTTGACCCCAAGGATGAAAATCGCGACCGCAAGGGCCGCCTCTATCCCCATCATCACATATCCCGCGATCTCCGATGACTCCGTTGCTCCCGCCCACAGCATATTCGCTGTGGCGCCCGACCAAATGCCCTGCTGGATGGCAAGCACCACCGAGAGGGCCGCTGTAGCGGCGGCGCCGATGAACACCACCGGTCCCCTTGCGACATCGCGGCGGACGAAGAGAAGAGCCAGCGCGATCACGAGAGGGATCAGGATTAGGACAATTATTGTTTCCAATGTCACACTCCTTCCTACGCTAACATTCCAATCAATAACTCTAACCTATGGCTAATAAAGCCGACAAATTGACGGCGCCGGGGCGTTTGCCTCAACGCCGACAAATATTATAACATATAATGCGCCCGTTTAGGCAGCTTTGTCTCCAACCGCCGTGCGCTCTCCGAGCTTTTTGACGCCGAAGAATATAATGGCGTAAGTGGCTATTTCAACCAACATCAATATCCACGTCTTCGCCATCGCGGGGTCAGTAAGGACATTGTAGCCCTCCGTGAGTTCGGCGGGATTGGAGTTGATGGTCAGGAACGAAAGCACTATGGACACCGCCGTGACGACGAGTATCAGCGCCGCCCACGGAACGCCGCCGCCGACTGTCAGCTGGCGCGCCGCCTTCTCCGCGTCCTTCTTCTCGCCTTCCGAGCCAGGCTTCGAGGGGAATTTTTCGTTGAACGTCACCTCGTCCGCACCAATGACTATGTTCTGGCGGATCTTGCCGCGGTATTTCTGCACCGCGAAAATCGCGATAGGCGCGATGATGATATCCATCGCAAGCAAGAAAATCGGGATGCCCGTGCCAGGCTCGAATATGAGCAGCACCATGGCCGCAACTTGAAGGATGATCGCGAACCATTCGAGGACGGGGAACCACGCCGCCTTGACCGTGAGCGACTCCTTCGGGTCGTAGCCGCGCTCTTTCAGCTTTTTGCGGAAGCGTATCTGCGAATAGAGTATGCCCACCCAGCAGAGGGTGCCGGTGAAGCCGGATATGCCGACGAGCGCGGAGTAGAGCGGGCTGTCGCCTTCCTCCATGCCGCCCTTCGTTACCACGAAGCTAAGCACAAACACGACCCAGATGAACGCCAGCGTGAACAGCGTCGCGTTCTGCGGCGTGCTGTGGCGGTTCAGTTTGGAAAGGAATTTCGGCGCAAGCCCCTCGACGGACAGGCCGTAGAGGGAACGCACTGTGCCGTAGAAGCCGGAGTTGGCGCAGCTGAACGCGGCCACGAGCGTGACCACCGTGAACAGGCTGCTTCCCCATTCCCAGCCGTATGCCAACAAAACCTGCGAGAATGGCGAGTTGTCGATGTTCGCCACCGTATAAGGCATGATGAGCGACAGAATGAAAATCGGCACTAAATAGACCAGGATGATGCGGAAAGCGACTTTCTTGCAGGCCGCCGGCACATTGACCTCCGGGTTCTGCGTTTCAGCAGCGGACAGCCCTACTATCTCCGAACCCTGGAAGTTGACAAGCGTCCATATCATGATCGTTATCATTACTATGCCGCCATTCGGGAACAGTTGATTCACTATGTCCTCGCCGACATTAGGCATCATTACGCTCGTCCCTATGAAGCCGCTGGCGACCTCAACACGCTCGCCATTGCCCTCAAACACGCCGCCGCCGCTGTTCATGACGCCAAGGAATATAAGCGCCCCGAAAATAATGAATAGTATAATTGCAAAAATCTTGATGATGGCCAATATGGATTCAAGATGCCCGAACCATTTGACCTGGAAGATATTTATGAGCGTCAAGAGCACCAACGCGATAATTCCCCACAGGAAAGTGAGCTGTGGGGTGCTCTCAAACTCGGGGTTGACCTGGCTGATAAGCGCGTTGACGAAAATCGCCGTCGCCAGGGCCTCCGACGGGATATAGCAGACCCAGTTCGCCCAGAACGCCCAGCCTATGCCGGCGGACGCCGTGTCGCCCATGAACTCGCGCGTGTACGAAACGAACGAACCGCGCCTCGGGATATTGACGAGCAACTCCGCAAAGGACTGCATAACGCCATAAATAGTGATGCCCGCCACGGCATAAGTAATCAGTATGGCGCCAGGACCCATGCTGTTGAACACATCCCCCAACTCCAAGAAATAGCACGAACCAATAATTCCTCCGAGGGCGATCAGCGAAACGTGCCACGGCATGATGCCGCGTTTCAGCGTTTGTTCGCTCCTCTCCACCAATCTTTCTTCTGCCATTTGTTTACCTCCTGTTGCTCATGTAAAAATATAAAAGTGATAAAAAATACGGCGGCACGCCCCGCAAAGGTACGTGCCGCTAAATAACTGTTTGAGCGTGCGGACGGCTTCGGCTGCGCCATGGGCGACGGCGCCGAAGCCCCCATATGCCTGTATTGAATTGACGATTGCCAATCCGTTCCCCATCACGCCACGGCCTTTCCGTTCTCGGTGTAGTCAACCCTGCGCCATAGGAAATAGAATATCGCCGCAATCACGAGCACCGCGACCGTTGCGATCCTGATTCCGAACCACATGGCCTCCTGGGTGCCGAACAGCGTCATGTCATAGTTGTCGGCAAAGGCTTCCGCGTAGGACATGCCTTCCTCCTCCACCAAATCCGCGACCCAGCCCGACTCATACCACGGCAGGAAAAAGCTGCCGATCGCCCCTATTATTCCAAGCACAAAGAACAGGAACGATATGCGCTTGAAGTCGCCCACCGCGAGGCGCGTCTTCGGGTTGACGGGGTGCAGCGTGGGGTCTTTCGACGCCAGCCCGCCGTAGATATTCTTCCAGACCGCGTAGAGTATCGGCCCCGTGATGATGCCCACCATGCCGCCGATAAAATAATCGGTGCCGTTGATGAAGAACGAGAAGAACGCGACGCAGATGGGGACGATGCAGATCAGCTTCAAGAACCCGTAGCCGCCGGGCGCCTTGAATTTGTAGTCCTCAGGCGGTATGCGCTTCCGCAAAATTATCGCGGAGATATACACGAGGATATACGACGAGACGAGCATGAACACATCCACGACTATCAGGTTCTTGAACGGGATCATGCAGAGCGCGACATTGACTACCGCGACCGAGATCACGGCGATATACGGCACGCCGCGCTTTTTGTCCACCTTCACGAGCAGAGGCGGCGCGAGCCCGTCGTCCGCCAGCGCGAAGAAGCCGCGCGAGCCCGAGGCGATATACGTGTTGAATATGGAGCACTGCGCGACGATGGCTACGATAATGAAAAATACGCCGAACGCGGGCCCGACGAAATGCTCCGCTACGGTGGCGTAGCCTATGACGCCCTCGCCCGCTTCCGCCGCCCAGTTCGAGAAGTCGAACGCCTCGCCCGCCGCCTTGAACGCCGCCAAAGCCGCCATTGTCGGCAGTATATATGTAGCCATGATGAGCGGGACCGAGCGGATGGTCGCCCTCGATATGACCTGCGGGTCTTCAAGCTCGCCCGCTATCGTGGACATGGACTCGTAGCCCGAGTACATCCACATGCCGACAGACAGGCCGCCGCCGATATAGAAGAACCAGTCGGACGCCATCTCGACAGGCGCGGCCGTGAACGGTTCGAAGGGGTTGCCGCCCCAGTGCATAAAGCCTATGACCGCCACCATGGCGAACGCCGCGATGACAAAGATCGACAGCACATTTGTTACCGAGCCGACATCGCGCACGCCCCTGATATTGATGAACATGAACACGAGTATCATCGCTATCTTGAAAGCGCGCTCCTGGTCGGTGGTCATGTTGAACATGCCCGCGAGGTATCCGCCCGCAAGCACGACGTATAGAGTATTGTCGATATAGATGGAAACGGTGCGCCACCAGCCGGCCTGGAAGCCCCAGAACTCTCCGAGCGCCTCCTGCACCCATTTGTAGTAGCCGCCCTCCTGCGGCCGGGCCGAGCCTAGCTCCGAAGCCACAAGCCCAAAGGGCAGCCCCCAGATAAAGGGCAGGACGATAAGGATCACCAGCGTGAGCCCTGGCCCCGTGTCGGGAATCATGTCTTCGATGCCATAGCATCCAGCAGCGACGAGAGAAAAGATCATGAACACCACCGTGAACGTGCTCATCTTGTGCTTTTTGAGCCCGCGTTCGGCTGTATCCACGGCAATCGTCGATCTAACGGTATCTTCTGCCATAGTTCACCTCCTACTGCTTCCGGCTGCGGTGCGTCCCAAAGAAAAAGCCAAACCACAAGCACACTCTATCGCGCCCGCTTCCTAGTATGAAAATGTATAATTGCAGCGCGGCTACACCAATTTACCGCGCACGAGTGCATTATATGTTAGACTCCCCGCCCTGTCAATCAAACAAAGCCCTATCAGCCCATATGCGCAATAGTTTGAGTTTTCAGTAATTATGTTTATTATACCATTTCTGGGTGTCTGGGGGTGGGGGTTACAAATCGCGGCGGCCGGACATCGCCTTTGACAGCGTTTCGTCGTCCGTGTAATCCAGGTCGCCGCCTACCGGGACGCCGTGAGCTATGCGCGTCACCTTGATGCCCGACGGCTTTATGAGGCCCGCCGCGTACATCGCCGTCGCCTCGCCCTCGATATTCGGGTTCGTGGCTACGATGATCTCGCGTACATCGTCGTTGCCTTGCAGCCTGATGATGAGCGAGCGCAGGTTGATGTCGTCGGGGCCCACGCCGTCCATCGGCGAGATGGCGCCGTGCAGCACATGGTACAGCCCTCTGTAATCCTTCATGCGCTCTATCGCCGCCACGTCGCGCGGCGTTTCGACGACGCAGATGACACTGCGGTCGCGTGAGACATCCGTGCATATGGCGCAGGGGTCCGCGTCGGTCAGGTTGCCGCAGACGGAGCAATACACCAGCTCCTTCTTCGCGCCCTTGATGGCATCCGCCATCGAGAACGCGTCCTCGTCGTTCATGGCGATAATATGGAACGCCAGCCGTTGCGCCGTCTTGCCGCCAATGCCAGGAAGCCGCGACAGCTCAGCGATAAGCCGCTGCAAGGGTTTCGGGTAGTTGTTCATGATGCTCCATTCGATATCAGTTCCATTCGATAACGGTGAGTAAATGCGTAGGATTTTTTTCGTTTCGCTAGGCGCGTGAGCGGGGGCGAGCGGAGCGTACTTGATAGTACGTGAGCACGCACACGCGAGCAGCAACAAC
>JAIRPC010000077.1 GCA_031257215.1 Eubacteriales Family XIII. Incertae Sedis bacterium | reverse complement strand
CATGTCCGAAAAAAAAGAATTCTGCCGTAGCCTTTTGGAGTGGTTGGGGAACAGGCTACGGCAGCGTGGTTCCGGTCTCAAAGACCGGGGGAGGAGAAAAGGTTGTCATGCACTCTGGTGATTATAGAATAACCTATAATTTTGTCGCAAACATCACCCCAATTTGAAAAAAAAAAAGTTTTTTTGCGCCGCAAAAACGCAAAAATGCGTCGCACAGGCGGTTTTTCGCCTAATAAATAACAAAATTGTAAAATAACAGGCTGCACCAAAGCGAATATGTTAGCTGGGCAGGATATTTGCATATGGGTTGCGGCGGCGTTTGCGATGGCTCGCAATGGCGATACCGTGCCTAGCCCGCGATTATAGAGTCAGCCTCTCAGCGCCTCCACCAGCGCCGCCGCCGAAAGCTCCGGCAGCGGAAGGGACATTGGCTCGCGCACCAGCCCTGACAGGTCGTGCGCGTCGGAATTGCTGATCAGGGTTTTTCCCGCCAGGACGGGGTTGCTCTCCGCCAGCTCCGCCGCGCGCGCGTCGTTCCAGGGGTTTATCTCATATGAGCCGAACGGGTAGCCGTCGGGTATGAACCCGAAATTGCATAGCAGGCTGAACGCGGGGCGGTCTATGTGCGCGGGCACGGCTGCGCCGCCGTGCGACAGGGCGATGCCGTATATATCGTCTACGCTGATATCCGTCGCGGCCACCAGCAGCTTGCGCTCCGTGCCTACTTCTTCGTCGTTTTCGTCCATGAGCGGCTGCCTGCCGAAAACATCCGGGTTATTCTCAATGTCCGGTATATGGGGGTACAGGTATTCGCCGAAGCCCATGGCGGCATCCAGCCCCGAAAAAAGGCAGAGCACGTGTATCTCCTCCGAGGTTGTCACCTCGCACCCCGCCACGGGCAGGACTTCCGCGCCCTCGCAGGCGCTGAAAAACGCGGGGCAGTTGGCCGTGGAATTGTGGTCGGTGAGCGCTGCTATCCGAACGCCGCCCAGCATGCACATGCGGGCTATATTGTTCGGCGTCATCTCATCGCTTGCGCAGGGTGAGAGGGCTGAATGGATGTGCAGGTCATAGCTGTAATTTTTCATGGATCCCGCAGGCAGTGTCAAATATCTGGCCGTCGCTGGAAAAGAGCGGCACCCCCTGTTCGTCCGCGCGGGCTATGACATCCTCGCTCGGCTGGCTACCCGCCGCCATTACCACGCACGCGACGTCCGCCAGCGAGGCGACCGCGATAACGTTGACATTGTTCATGACCGTCACCCAAGCCGAGCTTTCAGGGGCGGTTCCCATAACATGGCTCAAAAGATCGCCGCAGTAGACGGACGTTATTTCCCTCGCGGGCAGCTCCTCCCTGTTCAGCGGCGTTAGCGTTTTCCCGATATCGGCGGTCGTAAGGCTCATTTTTGTTCTCCTGTCCTGAACGGGCGGGGGATGAAGCTCTCGGCCATCTCCTCTTTCTCCGCCAGCTCTGTGAGCATGTCCCTCATGCTGATAATGCAGTCTGTCTTCTTCGCGTTGCCGCGTATGATGTCCTCCGCGAACGCCGCGCAGGACGGCGCGCCGCAGGCTCCGCAGTCTAGCGCGGGCAGGGATTCCTCTATTTCTTTCATCTGTTCGAGCAGGGCCATTGCCTCCTCGTAGTCGTCTGACAGCTTCTGCACCGCTACGTAGTCCACGTATTCTATCTGCTTGTCGTTTTTGATCATGCCCTCTTGGCCGCTATCGAAATGGTTTAGCGACACGGGCATGAATTTGCGCAGCTTCTGGATGCGCGTATGGGCTATGTATGGGTTTTCCACTGTCAGCACGCCGCCGACACAGCCGCCCGCGCAGGCGTTCAGCTCTATGAAGTCGAGGTCGCCCAGCCGTTCCTCTTCCAGGCTGTCCAGCACGTGTACGACGTTCTCGATGCCGTCGGCCGCCAGGTAGCTGTCCGTCAGCAGGGCGGTGGCCTCGCCGCCGGAGCCGCACCAGCTCACGCCCATGCGGCCCGCGCTTTGCAGCTCCGGCAGCGAGGTTTCGTAGGTTTCCGCGATCCCAGGCATATGTTCAAGCAGCTTCGGGTAGATTTCTTTTATGGCGATGGCGGCATCGATCTCGCTGGCGTCAAACCCGAGCGGCGAGCGCATATACGTTACCTTGGCGGGGCAGGGCGTAATGAACACGATGCCTATGTCCTCTCGCGCCAGCTCGGGGTGTTCGCCCATGACCTTGCGCACCGCCATCCGCGCCGCGAGCTCGACGGGCGGCACAAGCCGATGCAGGTTTCCTATTAGCTCCGGGTATTCGACGCGTATAAGCCTGACCACGGCGGGGCAGGCGCAGCTGATGATCGGGTGCGGCAAATCGTCCAATTCCTCCATCATCTGGCGCGTATAGTCCGACACGATTTCGGCGGCCTTCGCCACCTCGAACACCTCGTCGAAGCCCATAGCGACCAGCGCGTGGAGAGCTATATCTGTGCTGTCCAGATGGTTGAACTGCCCATAGAGCGCGGGGGCGGGAAGGGCGACAGAATATTTGTAGCTATTGATAACTTCCAGCGAGTCGTAGCCGGCGTGTTTCGCGTGGTGCGGGCATACCCTGATGCATTCGCCGCAGTCGATGCAGTATTCACCAATTATGGAAGCCTT
>JAIRPC010000048.1 GCA_031257215.1 Eubacteriales Family XIII. Incertae Sedis bacterium | reverse complement strand
CCCTGCCAAAGGAGAAGCAGATCGATAAGATCAAGACGCTCTCGGTAGCGCCGCTCTTCGCGGAGGCCATGACGAATATCCACACGAACGCCTCGGTCAGCAAGCTGTTCCAGGTGTTGAAATAACCAGAGCGGGGAAGCTCCATGTACGCGGTAGTAGGGCTAGGCAATCCGGGCAGGGAATACGAGAACACGAAACACAATATCGGGTTCATAACTGTCGATATGCTCGCGGACAGGCACGGCATAGGCATAACCAAGCTGAAACACAAGGCGCTGAGCGGCGACGGCTTCGTGCGCGGCGAAAAGGTCAAGCTCGTGAAGCCGCAGACCTTCATGAACCTGTCTGGCGAGAGCGTGGCGCAGATAGTCGATTATTTCGATATCGAAAGCGACAGGCTCATCCTGGTCTACGACGACGTGGACATACCTATCGGCACAGTCAGGATAAGGGCGGGCGGCAGCGCGGGGACGCACAACGGCATGAGGTCTGTTATATCCCGCCTGGGCTATGACGATTTCCCGCGCGTGCGCATAGGCATAGGCGCGGACCGCGGCGACATCCCGCTCTACTCGTGGGTGCTGGGAGGCTTCGGCGAGGATCACCTGGACGCCGTCAGGGAAACGGTAACAAGGGCGGCGGACGCGGTGGAAGCCATAATAACGGACGGCGTGCCAGCGGCCATGAATAGGTATAATGGCTGAGCCGGACATCCGTTTCGCGAACAGTGTACCCATGAGGGATCAGTCAAACCCATGCGCGTGAAGGACTACAATGGCATAAGCTTCAAGGGCAGTTTCCGCAGCTATCAGCAAAAGATCCTGGACAACGTTGGCCGCCATCTTGAAGACCACAGGATCCATATCGTCGCGGCTCCCGGCAGCGGAAAGACGGTTCTTGGCTTGGAGCTTGTCAGGCGGCTCGGGAAGCCCACGCTCGTGCTGTCGCCCACGATCGTCATATGCCAGCAATGGGGGGAGCGTTTTTCTGAGATGTTCATGCCAGATGGCGGATGTGAGCAGGACTATATCTCAAACGACCTGAACGAACCACGGATCATTACATCGATAACATACCAAGCCTTGCACTCCATGCACGCTCGTGGCGGCGACATGCTCGGCTTTATCGGCGAGAGCGGCATAAAGACGGTCTGTCTCTACGAGGCGCACCACCTAAAACAGGAGTGGCAGCGCGCCCTTGAAGATTTTATCTCCAAGCTGCCTGCGGATATCACGGTTATTGCCCTGACCGCCACCCCTCCATACGATAGCCAGCACGCCGAGTGGAAGCGCTATATCTCCGTCTGCGGGGAGATAGACGAGGAAATATTCGTTCCGGAGCTCGTAGCGCAGGGGTCGCTCTGCCCGCACCAGGACTACGTATATTTTAACTACCCCACTCAGGATGAGCGCGGCATAATAGCGGAGCACCAGTCTAGAATCTCGGAGTGCATAGGCGCACTTGCCGAGCAGCGCCTGCTCGAACAGTCATACCAGAAGCTGGCGGATGCCTTGTCCGGCCATGCAGATCCGAGCACGCGCGAGCCTGCCAATGAAAAGCTGTACGCGCGGGCATCCGAATTTCTCGCGCTGTTTTCGCTGATGGACAACTGCGGCGTCGAACTGCGAAAGGATATTACCAGACAGCTCACCCTTGGCAGGCGGTTGCCGAAGCTGGATCTGGAATCCGCGCAGGCCGCCCTCAACCTGTTGCTTGGCGAGCCAGAGATATTCGGTGAAGAGCTGGTCGGCAGAGTGCGCGACACCGCAAAAAGCCTGCACCTGATGCATCGCGGCAAGATCGCCTTTGCCTATAACAAGAACATCGAGAAAGCCTTGGTGTCCTCGCTTGGCAAGCTGAATAGCATTGCGAGCATAGCGCGGGAGGAATACGACAGCCTTGGCGAGAGCCTTAGGCTGCTTGTGCTGACCGATTATATCCGCGCCGAATATCTTGACAGCATAGGCACGGACAAGCCCATAGATGCCATGGGCACCACGCCCATCTTCGAAGTGGTCAGGCGCGCCTTGCCGCCCTCCGCCCGCATAGCCCTGGTGTCCGGCTCCCTTATCGTATGGCCGTCTGGTGCGATGGATGGGCTGGGCAGGGCCGCGCACGAATTGGGCGTAACATATAACAGCCGCGCCTTGCCGAATGCCGGATATGAGCTCGTCAGCTTTGCCGGGAGCAACCGCGACAAGATAGCCGTGGTCACCGCCGCCTTTCAGCGCGGGGATGTGCAGGCCATAGTCGGCACCAAGGCTCTGCTAGGGGAGGGGTGGGATTCCCCCTGCATCAACAGCCTCATAATGGCCAGCTTTGTCGGGAGCTATGTGCTGTCGAACCAAATGCGCGGGCGCGCCATCAGGATAGACCCGAATGTGCCAGACAAGACCGCGAACATCTGGCACCTGGTTTCCGTGGAGCCGCCCATGAAGCCTCTTGGATTTTTAAGGAATAACTCTCAAAGTTTGCCGAGGGCTGAGATCTTGGTTCCAGACGCGCAGGATGGCAATATACAGGTTATGGATGGCGCGGGCCCGCATGAGGACGCTCCCGGAATGGACTACCAAACGGTAAAGCGGCGCTTCGAGTGCTTCTTTGGCCCCGCATATAACGCGAATGAAATAACAAACGGCATAAGGCGCGTCAGCATCATAAGACCGCCCTACGATGAACGCGGGATTCGGCGCATCAACGACAATATGATCGAGCGCGCGGCAAACCGCTCCGCTATGGCCGGGCGATGGGCGCAATGCCTGGATAATTCCCGAAATCCGGAGGTGGTGCATGAATGCTCCCTGCCAAAGGACGCCCTGCCAAGGCCGGCTATATTTGTCAACATACTTGTTGCCGCAATTATCTGTGTCGCCGTGCCTATATTTCTTCAACAGGTATTCGCTGGCGGGGAGCTTCTAGGCGCCGGCGCGTCGCCCACAGGAACCGCCGCCGCGCTGCTCGGCGTGGCGCTAGCGCTTGCTGTTATCCTCGGCATGCTTGTTAACGGCATCGTGAAAGCGCTGTCACCATACAGGAGCATGAAGAAGATAGCCGCCGCAGTGCTTGCCACACTGAAAGATGTCGGGCAAATCCGCTCCCAGGGGGCAGCGATCGAATTCACTCGAAGCGGCGACGGCACAGTCATCAGCTGTGCCCTGCGCAATGCTACCGTGCGCGAAAAGCATTTGTTCGGCGAGGCTATATCGGAGCTGTTCAGCCCCATAGACAATCCGCGCTATGTGCTCGTGCCCAGGTTCTCGTTCATAAAAAAGCTTAACTACACGCGCGGCTTCGCCTGCCCCTCATTCGTAGCTAACAAGGCGACAGCGTTGACGCTGGAACGCCGCCTGAAAAGCTACGACCGCCGCTACAAAGCCATTTTCACGCGCAGCAAAAAAGGCTACCCGATACTGCGAAAATGCCGCCAGCTCTCATATGTCAACATAAACAACGCCTATATCAAACAGCTGATGAAAGTCGTCTAGGCCAGGCGGCTGGTCAGCAAATCCACAAGCCCCTGTGCTCCATCACACCACAGCCGCGCGCAATGACCTGACGAATTCTCGGAGCGGTTTTTCGCTTTCCCTGCCTTGCTCCGCTATGATGCGGACTAGGGCGCTGCCTACGATTACACCGTCTGCCAGCTCCGCCATTGCCCTTGCCTGGCCAGGCGACGATATCCCGAAGCCTATGGCGCAGGGGATGTCTGTCGCCGACTTCACCGTCCTGATGACGTCGGCTATGCCCGTGCCGATATCCCGCCTCATGCCCGTTACGCCCAGGCTTGAAACGCAGTAGAGGAAGCCCTCCGCACCGCGCCCTATGTCCTCGGCGCGCGCGGCGGACGTTGGGGAAACCAGCGAGATAAGCTCTACCCGCGCTTTGTCGCCCCGCGCCTCCATGAATTCGCCGCGCTCCTCCCACGGCAGATCCGGGATGATCACGCCGTCAACGCCCGCCCTGTCACAGCGCATGGAAAAACGCTCTACGCCGTATTTGTATACGGGGTTGAAATACGTCATGAATACTATCGGCACGTCCGTTTTTTCGCGCAGCCTCTCCGTTATGCCAAACAGGCCGTCGAGCGTCGTTCCTGACGAAAGTGCCCGCTCGCTCGCCGCGCGTATCACCTCGCCCTCCGCGATCGGATCCGAAAACGGCACGCCTATCTCCACCAGATCCACGCCCTCCTCGGCCATTGCCAGAACGAAGCGCTCCGTCATGCCGAGGTCGGGATCGCCGCCCGTAACAAACCCGATCAATGCCTTGTGGCCCTGCCCGAATGCATCCGCTATTCTTCCCATAACAATTTATCTCCTGTACTGCGCCATCTGCGCTACGTCCTTGTCGCCGCGCCCCGATAGCGTGACTACTATTGCGTTGTCCTTTTTCATGCCAGGCGCCGCCTTTATCGCGTAGGCTATCGCGTGTGCGCTCTCGACCGCCGGTATGATGCCCTCCATGCGGGAAAGGTATTCAAACGCGTCCACCGCCTCGGCGTCCGTAACAGGCACGTATCTGGCCCTGCCTGTCCCGCAGAGCCACGCGTGCTCGGGCCCCACGCCAGGGTAGTCCAGCCCCGCGCTTATCGAATGGACGGGCGCGATCTGCCCATGCTCGTCCTGGCAGAACAATGACTTCATGCCGTGGAACACGCCCACGGAGCCAGTCGCCATGGTCGCCGCTGTGCGCGAGGTGTCCGCGCCCTCGCCGGCCGCCTCACAGCCGATCAGCTCCACTCCCTCATCTCCTATGAAATCATAGAACGTTCCGATAGCGTTGCTGCCGCCGCCGACGCAGGCTATCACCGCGTCTGGCAGCCTCCCTGTGAGCGCCAGCATCTGCGTTTTTATTTCCCGCCCGATCACCGCCTGGAAATCCCTCACGATCATTGGGAAAGGGTGGGGTCCCATAACAGAGCCAAGCGCGTAATGCGTGTCTTTCATACGCGCCGACCACTCTCCCATAGCGGCGTTCACAGCGTCTTTCAGAGTTCGCGTCCCCGTTTTCACGGCGTTGACGCGCGCGCCAAGCAGCTCCATGCGGTACACGTTCAGCGCCTGCCGCTCGGTGTCCTCCTCGCCCATGAATATCTCGCATTCCATATCCATCAGCGCCGCCGCGGTGGCCGCCGCGACGCCGTGCTGCCCCGCGCCCGTTTCCGCTATGATCCTCGTCTTGCCCATTTTTTTCGCAAGCAGCGTCTGCCCCAGCACATTGTTTATCTTGTGCGACCCCGTGTGGTTCAGATCCTCCCTTTTCAGATAGACGCGCGCCCCGCCGAGGTCGTCGCTCATCTTCCTTGCGTAATATAACAGGGACGGCCTGCCCGCGTAGTTCGCGAGCAAATCGTCAAGCTCCGCCGCAAACAGGCTGTCGCCTTTCAGCCTTTCATAGGCTTCTTCAAGCTCGATTATTGCGGACATGAGCGTCTCCGGCACGAACCTGCCGCCGTACTGCCCGTATCTTCCTTTCGTCATAACCCTGTACCTCGTTTCATAATGCCCTCCGTCCAAATTATTGCCGCGCCGATAAATTGTTGTCCATGTCGCGCACCGCATTTACGAGCGCGAGTATTTTTTCTCTGTCCTTGGCCCCGCCGCTCTCGGCACCGCTGCTAACGTCGATGCCGTAGGGTCTTCGCCTGGCCGCCTCGCCTATATTCCCCTCGCCTATACCGCCCGCGAGAAAGAACGGTAGGTCAGGGAGCTTTCCCGCCGTCCGCGCCGCGTCGAGCAGCTCTATGCCGAAGGACTTTCCCGTGCCGCCGCTTCCGTTGTCGTACAGCAGGATGTCCGCCGCGCCCGCGCCGCTAGGGCGGGCGAACGAATCCGCGCCCGATACCCGAACGGCCCTGATGATGGGGATATGCTTTTCGGATAGGCTGTCCAGCCGTCCCCGCAGACTAGCGATATACCCATCGCTCTCCGCGCCATGAAGCTGGATCGCGCCGATAGTCCCGTCGCCCGCCAGCCCCTCGATAAGCCGAGGGTCGGCATCCCTGAATACCCCCACGGAGATTATCGCGCCGTCCATAATGCCGCGCAGCTGCCTCGCGCTGTGGGGGGCTATGTATCTTCTGCTTTCAGGCACAAACACAAAGCCCGCGAAATCCGGCATCGCTTCATTTATATATGCCACATCCTCCATGCGCGTTATTCCACATATTTTAATTTTAGTCATTTTTGCCCATCACCTCATCGGCGCCCACATTCTCCTTGGCCCCCGCGCCTGGCATCAGCTCCGCGCGGCCGGACAGATAGGCAAGCATCCCGTCTTTGTCCGCGGAGCGCATCAGCGCCTCGCCCACTAGCACGGCATCCGCGCCTGCCGCTTCCAGCCTGGCTACATCGGCGCGGCTTTTCACGCCCGACTCCGCGACGAAGAGGACATCAGGCGGGACAAGCCTGCGCAGCCTCGCGCTTAGCCCCGCGTCCACGTCGAACGTGGCAAGGTTGCGGTTGTTGACGCCTATAATGCGGGCGCCGGCATTGAGGGCGGTTTCTATCTCGCCCTCGTCATGGGCTTCCACCAGGGCGGACATCCCAAGGCCGCGGCAGATGGACAGGTATTCGTCCAGCTCGCTGCGTGAGAGCAGGGCGCATATGAGCAGTACCGCCGATGCCCCCAAGGCCTTCGCTTCGAATATCTGATAGGAGTCCACCGTGAAGTCCTTTCGCAGCACGGGTATCCGTACGCTTTCCGCTATGTCCGCGAGGTGCTTGTCCGAGCCGAGAAACCGCGTCGGCTCGGTCAGCACCGATATGGCGGACGCGCCCGCCGCCTCGTATTCCTGGGCGATATCGAGGTACGGAAAATCCTCCGCGATAATGCCTTTCGACGGCGATGCCTTCTTGACCTCGCAGATGAACGACAGCCCATCTCCCCGAAACGCCTTTTCAAAAAGAAACCGCGCTTCGCCCTGTCTCGCCGCCGCCTGCTCCGCACGCTCGCGGACAAGCTCATAGGGCAGGGCGCGTCTGGCGTCGGCACAGCGTGCCCGCGCCGCTTCCGCAAGCTCGCCGAGTATCGTCCCGCCGTTATATCCCCGTCTGTCCATAAATTGCTCCCATCCTATATATCATCCAATAACTAACTAAGCCCCATTGGACAGCTCCGCAAACCTTTCGAGCTGTACCGTGGCTTTGCCGCTGTCTATCATGTCGGCGGCAATGGCGATCCCGTCTTCCACGCTGATCTCGGGCTTGCCGATATGAATGGCGGCGGCGGCGTTCAGCAGAACCGCGTCGCGCCGCGCCCCCTGCTCGCCCGACAGGACAGCGCGGGTTATTTCCGCGTTTTCTCGGGGGGTGCCGCCCACGAGCTGTGACCTGTCATGGAGCCTCAGCCCCAGGCTTTCAGGGTTAAGCTCGAAAGAGCGTATGAAGCCGTCCCTCACCTCGCACACGGTGGTGGGTGCGGAC
>JAIRPC010000065.1 GCA_031257215.1 Eubacteriales Family XIII. Incertae Sedis bacterium | reverse complement strand
AATATTTTCAATAACGGCTACGGCATGGGCGGCCAGACGCGCGGGGAAACGATGGCATACGGCTTTGTCGCGCGCGTCGGAGCGGGCATCGCCCAGAACCAGATGCACGCGGAAAGGGTATGGGGGCATGACCCGCTGGCGGTCATCGACGCCTACCGCCGCAAGAAGGAGCTGATCGCCCAGGGCAAGGGGCCGGTTTTCCTGGACGTGCTGACATACAGGCTCTCAGGGCATTCCACGTCCGACCAGAACGCCTACCGCAGCAAGGAGGAAATCGAGGCATGGACGGCTGTTGACCCGATAACGGTATTCAGGTCGGAGCTTGTGGACGCGGGCGTAGCGACCGACGGCAGCTTCGACGATCTGTGGAGCGAAACGACCGAGCGCATGACGAAGATCTGCGGCTGGGCAGCCGACACATCCATCTCGCCATACGCCGATTTCAGCAGCGACCCCGCCATAGTGGAGCGCACAATGTTCTCGAACATGAGCGTCCCATCGTTTGGCGAGGATCTGCCGGAAACCCTGATACCCAAGGAGGAATGCTCGCGCGTCCAGCAGATAGCGAAGAAGAACAGGGCTGCCTTCGACGAAACGGGCAAGCCCGTCAGCAAGATGAAGGTGTTCAATATCCGCGACGCGATATTCGAGCCGCTCATCGACAAATTCTACGAGGACAGCACGCTCATCACCTACGGCGAGGACGTGCGCGACTGGGGCGGCGCGTTCGCTGTGTACAGGGGGCTGAAAGAGGTTCTTCCCCATTCGCGCCTGTTCAACGCGCCCATATCCGAGGCCGCCATCGTAGGCACGGGCGTGGGCTACGGTCTGTCAGGCGGCAGGGTGGTCACGGAGCTGATGTACTGCGACTTCATCGGCAGGGCGGGCGACGAGGTGTTCAACCAGCTCTCGAAATGGCAGTCAATGAGCGCGGGCATACTGAAAATGCCCGTGGTGCTGCGGGTGTCCGTGGGCGCGAAATACGGCGCACAGCACAGCCAGGACTGGACCGCGCTCTGCACGCATATACCGGGCCTGAAAGTCTGCTTCCCCGCCACGCCATGGGAAGCCAAGGGGCTCATGCAGACCGCGCTGAACGGCACAGACCCCGTCGTGTTCTTCGAAAGCCAGAGGATCTACGATATGGGCGAGATGTTCAAAGAGGGCGGCGTACCGACAGAGGCATACGAGATCGAGATGGGAACAGTGAACAAGGTGCGCACCGGCTCCGACATCACGATCATCACCATCGGCGCGACGCTCTACAAGGCGGTGGAGGCCGCCGACACGCTCGCGGAAAAATACGGTCTTAACGCGGAGGTCATAAACCTGCACAGCCTTGTCCCGCTCGACTATACGGACATACTGGAATCGGTCAGAAAGACGGGCAAGGTCGTGCTGGCCAGCGACGCCTGCGCGCGCGGTTCGTATATCAACGACGTGGCGGAAACAATAACAGAGCTGGCGTTCGACCATCTGGACGCACCGCCCGTGGTAGTTGGCGCGCAGAACTGGATAACGCCGCCGTTCGAGTTCGACGAGGAATTCTTCCCGCAGGCGTCATGGATACTGGACGCCATCAACGAGAAGCTACTGCCGCTCCCAGGTCACAAGGACACGGTGAACAACTACATAGACACGGAGCAGTTGCGCCGCTCGCGGCTTGGGGTGTAGCCTGTCAACATCCGCGGCGCGGGCTCGGCTTTGCGCCGCGGTTCAGGGATGGCATCCGCGATTTCGACTTAACATGGAGGTATAATTATGGAAACTACGGCACTTAGAATACACGGCAAGAATGATTTGCGGCTCGACACCTTCGAGCTGCCGAGGCTAGGTGATGACGAGCTGCTTGTGAAAATAGTGACGGACAGCCTCTGCATGTCCTCATATAAGGCGGCCATCCGCGGCTCGGAACACAAGCGGGTGCCTGATGACATTGCGGAATCTCCCACCGTGCTGGGGCATGAGTTCTGCGGCGAAATCGTCGAGGTCGGCTCATCCCTGAAAGGCAAATTCACGCAGGGGCAGAGGTTCGTCGTGCAGACGGGCATGAAGGAAACCTATGATGCCATAGGGTACAGCTTCCGCAACATGGGCGGCGACATGACCTATGGCATTATTCCGGGCTTTGTAATAGAGCGGGGATATGTGTTGCCGTATGAGGGCGAAGCGTTTTTCCACGGCTCGCTCGCTGAGCCGCTGTCCTGCGTCATAGGCGCGGCGCACGCGAATTACCACACCATACACGGCGAGTACACCCATATTATGGAAATAGTGAAGGGCGGCAAGACGGCTGCGCTGGCTGCGCTTGGCCCTATGGGGCTGGCGCTTCTCGACTACCTGATCCACAGAGAGCACAGCCCGAAGCTTCTGGTCGCGACAGACATAGACGATGAAAGGCTGCGCCGCGCGTCGCAGATCCTCACCGTAGAGGACGCGAAAGCCAACGGCGTCGAGCTGGTGTACCACAATACGGGCAAGGACGAGGATCCCGTCGCGGCATTGAACGCGCTCGCTGGCGGCACGGGGTACGACGATGTGTTCGTGTTCGCCCCCGTAGCGCAGGTGGTGGAGCAGGGCGACGCCATCTTAGGCTATGACGGCTGTATGAATTTCTTCGCGGGCCCAAGCGACGAGTCCTTCAACGCGGGCTTCAATTTCTATAACGTCCACTACAACGCCACGCACCTGACAGGGACGAGCGGCGGCAATACGGACGATATGGTAGAGGCGCTGGACATGGCCACACGCGGGCGCACGAACCCCGCCATCCTGGTTACGCATATCGGCGGGCTTGACAGCGCGAGGGACGCAACGCTGAACCTCCCGTCCATACCAGGCGGCAAAAAGGTTATCTACAACCATATCTCGCTGCCGCTGACCGCGATAGCGGATTTCAAAGGGAAAGGCAAGAGCGATCCGCTGTTCGCCGAGCTCGCGGAGATATGCGACAGGAACGGCGGCATGTGGAGCGCGGAGGCCGAGCGCTACCTGCTCGCGAACGCGACGCCGCTCAGCGCGGGCAGGCTCTGATGTAGATTTTGGCAGACGGCGCACGGCAATGCAATAAAAGGCCGCCGTGCGATTCCACCTGCCAATAATTATATGCTATAATAGATACGAGTGATAATTTGTAAAGCTTTTTCCGCAGGGCAGGGTCAGTAACGCTTTGCGGAAAAAGCCGTTCAAGCAGCAAGGGGATGTAAAGGTTTCGACGGGGCCGCCATCCCCAGGACAAGCGAGCCGTAGTTGCCGAGTCTACGCTAAAAGCGGCACGTTAAAGATAAACGGAAAAACTAAGACTAATTTCGCACTAGCCGCTTGATTGCGGCCCGCGACGTCGGCCTGAGTCCACCTACAGGCACAGAACCCGACGCAAGAATGTAGGAAAACTCTG
>JAIRPC010000106.1 GCA_031257215.1 Eubacteriales Family XIII. Incertae Sedis bacterium | reverse complement strand
CCGACAGGCGTCACCTCTATGCCGCTGCCGCCAAGTTTGTTTTTGTTCATTGTAAATTACACCTCGCCAAATTCATATATACTATGATACTATATTATAGGAATTTTATTTGAAAAATGTGCGCGGCGGCGCGACGGAAGGAAAGTTAACATGCAAAACATCGGACTAAACGAACTCAGGACAATGTTCCGCGAATTTTTTGTGGCGAAAGAGCATTTCGCGCGCAAGAGCTATTCGCTCATCCCCGAAAACGACAAGAGCCTGCTGCTCATCGGCGCGGGCATGGCGCCGTTGAAGCCGTATTTCATGGGGGTGGAGGAGCCGCCTTCGAAGCGCATGACCACTTGCCAGAAATGCATCCGCACGGGCGATCTCGAAAACGTCGGGCATACGGCGCGGCACGCGACTTTTTTTGAAATGCTCGGCAATTTTTCGTTCGGGGACTATTTCAAGCGGGAGTCGCTGACCTGGGGGTGGGAGTTCGTCACCGAGATATTGCAGATGCCCGTGGAGCGGCTGTGGGCGAGCATCTACGAGGACGACGACGAAGCCTATGATATCTGGGCGAACGAGATCGGCATCGACAAGTCGCGCATCGTGCGCCTTGGTAAAGATGATAATTTTTGGGAAATAGGTGTGGGGCCCTGCGGTCCCTGCTCGGAGATATATTACGACCGCGGCGAGGAATACGGCTGCGGGCGCGCGGACTGCAAGCCTGGCTGCGAGTGCGACCGCTATGTGGAGTTTTGGAACCACGTTTTCACACAGTTCAACCGCGACGAGGACGGCAACTATACGCCGCTCGACCATCCGAACATCGACACAGGGCTGGGGCTTGAAAGGCTGGCCTGTATCATGCAGGACACGGACTCCATCTTCGACGTCGATACGATAAAGCGCGTGCTGGACGGCGTGGTGGCCATCAGCGGCGTTCGTTACGAGGATGGCGCGGCGGCATCCGACGTGTCGATTCGCATTGTTACCGACCATATCAGGAGCGTGGTTTTTCTGATCGCAGACGGCGTTATCCCGTCGGCGGAGGGCAGGGGCTATGTGCTCCGCAGGCTGCTTCGCCGCGCCGCCGTGCATGGCAGGAAGCTTGGGATAGAGCGGATGTTTCTGACGGAGCTTGCCGATTTGGTCATCGAGGTTTCGGGCGGGGAGTACGACGAGCTTATCTCGAAGCGCGATTACATACATAAGATAATAGGGCTTGAGGAGGAGCGCTTTGCCTTGACGATCGACCGCGGGACGGAGCTGCTGGGCGAGTATATCGAGAGCATGAGGGCATCGGGCGCGGCGGTTCTGTCCGGCGAGAAGGTGTTCAAGCTCTATGACGAGATGGGGTTTTCGCCCGAGCTGACGCGCGAGCTTCTCGCGGAGCACGGCATGGATATCGACGAGGACGGCTACAAGTCGGAGCTGGCGCGGCAACAGGAGCGTTCGCGGCAAGGGCGCAAGTCCACAGATTCGGATGCATGGTCGGAGGACGACACGGCGGCCGACGATATCGGCGCGACGGAGTTTTGCGGATATGATATGCTGTCGTGCCGCTCGCGCGTGCTGCGGCTCGTTCGCGGCGGGGCGGTGGTGGACGCCGCCGGCGCCGGCGACAAGGTTGGAATAATTTTGGACAGGACGCCCTTCTACGCCGAGAGCGGCGGGCAGGCCGCCGATGTGGGCGAGCTGCGGGTTTCGGCGGGCGCTGGCGCGGGCGAAGCGGGCGGCGTTGAGTGCTTGGTTCGCGTCGAGTCTGTCAGGAAATCGCGCGGGGTGTTCATTCACCAGGCTGTCATTGAGTCAGGGCGAATCAGCGTTGGCGACGAGGTGTGCGCGTCCGTCTGCGCACCCACGCGCCACAGGACGGCCCGCAACCATACAGCCACCCATCTGTTGCACAAGGCGCTGCGCGACGCGCTCGGCGAGCATGTTAATCAGGCGGGTTCGAGCGTAGATTCGCGGACGCTTCGTTTCGACTTCACCCATTACGAAAGCGTCGGCGCGGAAAAGCTCGGTGACATCGAGCGCGCTGTCAACCAGGCTATCGACAAATTCCTGCCCGTCACAACGACGGAGATGAGCGCGGACGAAGCGAAAGGAAAGGGCGCTATCGCGCTATTTGACGAGAAATATGGCGACAAGGTTCGCGTGGTCGAAATAGGCGAATACAGCATGGAGCTGTGCGGCGGCACGCACGTGCGCAACGCAGGCGAGATCGGCGCGTTCAAAATCACGGGCGAAGCCTCGGTCGGCTCCGGGACGCGGCGCATAGAAGCCATCACGGGAACGAATCTGCTCGCGCCGCTTGCCACTGCGGAAAGCTCCCTTGCCGAGCTGGGCGAGCTATTCAAGGTGGCGCCCGATGCCCTGGCAGGCAAGGTGAACGACGTTCTCGCGGAAGTGAAATCGCTTCGCAAGGAGCTGGACGGCATAAAAAAGAGCCAGATGGGTTCGTCCGTGGACAGCCTGTTGGCGTCGGCGGTTGCGATAGGCGGGGCTGGCTCGGACGGTGGCGGTCAGGGCAAGCTCGTTACGGGCAGCTTCGAGGGGCTTTCCGTGGATGAGCTGCGTTCGCTGGCGGACGATATACGCTCCGCTGAGAAAAACGTCATTGCCGCGCTCGCGTCGGTGACCGGCGGCAAGGTGCTGTTTATCGTGGCGGTCTCGGACACCATGCAACAACAGGGCCACAAGGCAGGGGACATCGTTAAAGCGATGGCTCAGGCGGCGGGCGGCGGCGGCGGCGGCAAAGCGGACATGGCGCAGGCGGGGGCGAAAGACCCCACGAAAATAGCGGACGCAATGGCGGCGGCAAAGGCGGCGGCCGGGGTTTGAGTCCCGTTATTTGCAAATGGCACTGTCAATGGCGAGCGCGAGGAAGATTATTCCGTTAATATTATTGGCGGCGTGGTTATGCGTTTGGATGAGCGGTTGCTCTGGCTCCGCTGCGCAAAATGAGCCGAGCCTGTCCGCAGGTGATGAACCCAGCGCTAAAATCCTGCTCGTAGGCGAATACCACGGGGTTGATTGGATTTACAACAGGGAATTTGAGAAATGGAGCGGTTACTATGGCGGCGATGGAATGAGGCATCTTTTTCTTGAAACGCCATATTTTACTGCCGCGCTGCTGAATGTTTGGATGAAGTCAGAGGACGATGCAATTCTGGATGCTATCTACGAGGATTGGGACGGCACTGCGGACCACAATCAGCACAAATACGATTTTTTCAAAAGGATAAAAGAGGAGTGTCCAGAAACGGTTTTTCATGGGGTGGATGTTGGGCACCAGTATTTCTCGATTGGCGAAAGGTATCTGACATATCTGTCGGACGCGGGGCAGGGCGGCGGCGAGGAATACCGCCTTGCGGAAGAGGCCATCACCCAGGGCAAGACGTACTACGGCTACGAGTCTAGCGCGGATGCGGATAGTTATCGTGAGGAAATAATGGCGAAGAACTTCAT
>JAIRPC010000082.1 GCA_031257215.1 Eubacteriales Family XIII. Incertae Sedis bacterium | reverse complement strand
TCCGCGTCCGTCGCAGTCTGCCACCTCGATCCCGCGTCCCGCGCTGGCAGCCCGTCCGAGGACAGCTCCATGCCGAAGCGCATGAGCACATTGTGGTAGATGTCGCCGAAGCTTCGGCTGTCCGCTCCGTGGACGCGCCGCTCTTTCAGGCCGATCCCGTATGACATGAACCACGAGAACGGACAGCGGCTGTATTTTTCGAGCGCGGACGGGGATGTCACCTTGCTGTAAAGCGCGTCAACGAATTTGGAATCGACGCGCTCGCGCCTGCCCCTGAACGCCAGCCCCGCGCCCACGCGGGCAAGCTCGCGCGGCATGTTGGCAGAGTACCAGGACATCACATCCTTCCAGACGGCAGGCATCAGCTCGCCGCGTATATGCGACCGCAGCTGCCCGCTGAGGTGGTCAAGCGTCTGCTCGGGGTGCTGGATGGCCGCAGGGACAGCGCCCCCGCCTTGCCCGTTCCCCTCCGCCTCTGTATGGATGTCCTTTCGCACGGGCAGTGTGGGGAACAGCCGCCGCAGCCGCTCGAACACGGGCGACGTGCTGATGGTCTTTCCCGCGCTGTCCGAGGCGGCGTAGCTGACGCGCAGGAGCGCGCTCGGCTTCGACAGGTTTCTGTATATCGCAAGCTCCTCCTCCATATGGGTCGTGTCCTCCGTCCGCGCCACATTGTGCCCCGCGTTCGAAAGGCGGTAGATCTCGTCCTCGCTCAGTATCGCGCCGTCCCGCGCGGAAGCGGGCAGCACGCCGTCATTCGCGCCCAGCACGAACACCGCCTTGGCGCCGCCGCTGCGCGTGCGCTGCATGGTGCCGAGCACTATCTGGTCCATGACCGTCGGCAACACGCCTATGCGTATGGAGTCAAGCCCCGTGCCGAGGACGGTCGCGTACTCGTCCAGCGACATTGGCAGATCGCCCAGCACCGTCGCCATCTGCCCCAAGATCTCCGCCGCCATGTCCCAAATCCCGGACATCTCCGCGGCGTATTCGAGCATTCCCACAGCTTCAAGCTCCGCAATATATTCCTCGATCCTTTCGGGTAACTTTGCCTGTTTTGTCAAGAACAGGAGCAGCGCGTCAGTTCTCTCCTTTGCCGTGCCGCCGCCCTTGAAGCCCTCCTCAAACGAGGACAGCAGGGCTGACACCTTGGCGCGCGACGCGTTGAGCGCGTCCAATTCATCCTGCCCGTACTCGCCGCGCACACGCCCGTCGCCATCCTCCGTTTTCAGTCCGAGCGTGAAATCGCTGTCCCAGCGCTTGCCTCTGATATTGTATGCTATGGCATAATTTTCGAGGTCGCACACCTCCTCTGTGTCTATTCCCGCAAGGCCGGTTTTCAGCAGTGTGAAGACGTCCTCATAACGCCGCCCGGATGCGGCGGCGCGTGGCAGGGCAAGGATGAACTCCACGACGGGGTTGTGGTCAACCCCGCGCCGCTGATCCATGAACACGGGCAGCCCATACCTGCGGAAAACCCTCTTGATGACAGCGCCGCGCTCCACCATATCGTTGCACAGCACTAGTATGTCGCGGTACCTTATCTCCATGCGCCCGCCGTCTACGGTTTCCATGCCGTCGCGAATGAGCGAGCATATCTCGGCCGCTGCGGTTTCCGCCTCCGCATAGTAGTTGGCGGCGGCAATCAATTTCAGCGCACCCGTGGCCTCGCCACCGTAGGGCGTGTGCGGCCGCGTGAAAAGGGCGCGTTCGATATGCGCGATTTCAGGCGGCATCTCCGTCAGGTAGCCGCTTTCCATGTCTGATGGTATGTCGTGCGCCTCGGCGCGTATCCCCGCCTCAGACGCGCGGCGCGACAGCTCCTGCGCGATGCCTGACGTGAGCGTGAACAGCGGGTCGCGCTCGCCGCCGCCCGCGTCCCCTGTCAGGAAGATGCTCACCGCCTCCGCATGTCGCGACAGCTCCATTATCGCATCCATTACAGCGGGCGAAAAATAGTCGAAGCCGTGAAACCAGAACGCCGATTTTTTTATGAACGATGCCTTGCCCATCCGCGACGTGTATAGCTTCATGTGATCCGTAACGTCGAGATATCTGCCGCTGATAGCGTCCTCATAGCCGCCGTAGATGAGCGCCGCGTCGCAAAGCTTGCGTTTCAGGATGGACTCGGACCGCATCTCCCCGATGATGTCAAGCAACCCGTTCGGCGTAACGTTATGGCTTTTCATCTCCGCGATCATGTCGTTCAGCTGTTCGATAAAGCCAGGCGACGAGCCGAGGTTCTTGAACGCCAGCATTTCATCCCTGTGCCGATATAGAAGCCGCGACAACAGCATGTACTTGCCGTATTTGCTGATGAACGCGGGCGCGTCGGCGTCCCCGTACCCCGTTTCTTCTATTATGCGCCGGCCGAGCGAGGTCATGCTCAGCACGTCGAAGTCGATGAAGCCAGGCACGCCCATATAGTCAAAGGCATCGGACTCGGCACGAAGCGTGGACTGCTCAGGCACGATCAAAAACACGCGCCGCTCACCCATGGCGGAAGCGATCCGCTCATACATGAATTTTTTGGAGTCTACGCTTTCCCGCGCCGTGTATATGTTCAGCATATGGTTATCTCTATCTTCGCGCCGGGGCGATACCCTTCAAGCTCCGACACGACGGCAAGCGTAGTGTTGCGGACAAGGTTCTGCACGAAAGGGACCAGCTCCAATTCCGAGCCGTCTATGCGCACCGTGACCTCGCCGAGCACGTCCCGCGTCCCGCTGTTGCACTCCGTCCCCAGCCTGTAATTTTTGTCGGCCATGTTTTCCTCCTTGGCTTCTGTCACCCCGCCAGTTCATCCACAACAATAACATTCCCAACTAGGTCGATGCTTGCTATGGCGCCTTGGCAGGTGGCTTTGTTCCCTGTTATGTCCGTGAACGTGATTTTGTCGCCGTCCACCTTGGCGCCGGTCACATACTCCGCGAATGCGGTGTTCGGATCGCCCGATTTGTATACTGTCGATAGGCACATGGTTTTCTCCTTTTTCTGTCAACTCTTTCTTTGCGGCTCAAGCTTTCGACAATAGCTCTACCGCTTTTTCTATGCCGTCCGCGGCTGAGTCGATAGCCTCCGCGCTTTTGGCTATGATGTCCGCCGCCTCGTCCGAGCCTGCTTTTCTCGCAGCTTCGAGCAGCCCTGTCAGTTCCCTGGCGTGCTCATGGTTGTGATCCTTCATATAGCTGAGTACGGCGATCAGCTTGTCCTTGCCTGGCTCGCCGCCGCCAGCGCCCACGCCGCCGTCCTCGCCGTGCTGATCGTCATGGCCGTGCGCCGCGCCATGGTCGTGCGTATGGCGGCATCCGCCGTGAGTGTGTCCCTCATGCCCGCCATCGCCGTGGTGATTCCTAACACTGTTAGCCATCCATTCATTGCCCATTCCAATTCACCTCCTGTATATCCAGCCTTTCGATTAGTTCCAGCGACAACAGCCAGTACCAATGGTCGCTGATTTTATTGAAGTCAAGCCCTGTTATCGAGCGGATTTTCTCTATGCGGTAGATGAATGTGCTGCGCGCTATGAAAAGCTCCTTGGATGTCTTGACCGGGTGCAGGTCGTTTTTCAGGAACACGGACAGGGTGCGGTAGAACTCCGTCTGGTGCTCGTCGTCGTAGGCTTTCAGCAGAAGCAGCTCGGGGGCGCAGACCATTGGCGCGGGAAGCCGCTCCGTGCAGGATTCGAGCAGATGCTCTTTCACGACCTCGCGAAATTTGCACAGTTGCTTGTACCTGTTCACGCGTGGCCCCAGGTCGTAGGCTATGCCCGCCTGCGTGTAGTAGCGCAGTATCTGGCCAAGCCCGATAAACGTGTCGCTCCTGCCCGCGCTCATGTTGTTGTCGCGGAGGAAGCCCGACATGGCTATGTCTATGGAGGCCTCGCCGTCGCTGCGCCTTGACAGGTCGAACACGGCTACGACGCCGCCGTCCAGTTCGAACACGCATTGCTCGTCGAATATGTCGGCAATGCGCCCCGTCAGGAAGCCGAGCGAGCGGTCCTCCTTTTCCTGTATGTCCGTGAATACCCTGTATATAACGTAGGTGTCGCCTGGCTTCCAGCCGAACGCCGCCATCTGGTCTTCGAAGTATTCGTTGCTGTACGACTCTCCCGAAAGCACGCTCGACACCAGCCCTGTCAGCGTGAGCGCCCTCGACGAAGCGCCCGTGACGAGCCCCAGCGAAAGGCGCACGTAGTTGGAGAAATGTTCGAGCAGCGCGGCGTCGCGGTCGTGAAGCTCGGCGCCGCATTCGAGTAGCATAAGGCGGTATTTGAAATTGCCGCGGCGGAACAGGTTGGCGCTCAGGCCAAGCATGTCGTTTGCGCGGAAATATATGACGTTGCTGCCGGCCGTCCCCCTTGCGGCGCGGGATTTTTCGGAGCGCATGAGGAAGGGCAGCTTCTCGCTGTCCAGCAGGGGCGCCAGCGCGCGGTCGTTCGCATACTCCGACGACACGGCGACGGTTGAAAAATTGTTGTCGTGAAGCAGAAGCGGCGCGCGGAAAAGCCGCGTCCCCGCGTCGATAAGCGCTTGCACGTCGGAGCTCTCCGACAGGATGCTTTTCAGCTCATCGTCCCATTCCCCGTATTTCAGCAGAATGTCCTGTATGGCGTCGTGTATCCTCTGGTGCGACACCTTGTCCTTGACGAGGATGACCGTGGGGAATACGCTTTTCAGGTGCGGGGTGGAGCGCGGGTTTTTCGTGATGGCGACGCCCGTTCTGTGCAAGGAATTTTTTGAATAACTGCCTGAAACTCCCTCGGCAACATCTGCCGCTTTTTCCGCCGCGCCCGCTGCCGCGACTGCTGTTCCCATAGCGGTATGCCCTGTGGCCGCAGTCGGTATGTCCTTGTCCACGAGCCATATCATGCCGTCCCTGAACGGCTCGCACGCCCTGAAATACCTGATCCCAGCAAGGGCAAGCTCGCACCCCGCGCCGCCGAAGCTTTCGACGCCAAAATGCTGCCGCAATTCATATACAAGAATTTCCGCGCTGATTTTCATGGTTTTAGTATAACATGTATCGCTGGTCAGATGTGAGTAGAACCGCGCCGGCCTCGGCGACCGGCTAGCCAGCCGAATGTTCCGCGCCAGAGCTGTTATTTGCCTGGTCGGTGTAGTAATATAATGTAGGCGAATTATTTTGCCGCAGGCAACAGCGAAGCATACAGCAGTACAATGGAAGCCGATGAAAGGGAACGAGATGAGCGGCAATGAAAACCTATACAAGATAATTTTTCGGACAGAGGGCGGGGCTGAGTATTCGGCCCGCGCCAAGGCGGGGGCGTCCCTGCTTGCGGTGGCGAGGGACGCGGGCGTCGCCATAGACGCGCCGTGCAGCGGCAACGGCACCTGCGGCAAGTGCAGGGTGAAGCTCGTTTCGGGCGGCGTGGACGCCGTGCGCGGCAGGCATATTTCCGAAGCGGATTTCGCGGGCGGCTTTCGGCTGGCCTGCGAGAGCGCCGTGCTTGGCGACGCGGAGGTGTTCGTGCCCGAATCCGCTTTCGCGTGGCAGTCGCGCATACGGGTGGACGAGCGCGGCGCGGACAGCGGCGAAAAGCTCGCGCGCATCACCGGGTGGTTTGCCGAAGCCGGCTTTGCGCCCGACGGTGATGTGCGCTGTGTCAGGGTGGACATGGATGCGCCGTCGCTCGACGACGCGGAGGCCGACCTCGAAAGGCTTCGCGGTGCGGCAGGGCTCGCCTTGAAATCCGCAGCAGACGCGGCCTCGAATAACGGCGCGGCAGAGGGTAGGGCGCCTGATGCCTGCGCAGATGCCGCCAGAGGTGAAGCGCCGCTCGCCGTCGGTATCGGCGCCCTGCGGGGATTGCCGTCGGTGTTGCGGGCGAATAGTTTTTCGGCATACTGCGTGGTCGCGGATGGCGCGGCTTCTGGCGGCGCGAATGTCGTGGCTGGCGGCGCGGCGTATGCGAACCGCGTTATCGGCGTCTGCGCGGAACCTGTGAGGCCAGTCGGCATCGCGCTCGATATAGGCACGACCACCGTGTCCGCGATGCTCGTTGAACTCAGTACGGGCGAGCCGCTCTCTGTGGGCAGCGCGGGCAACGGTCAGATACGCTACGGCGCGGACGTTATAAACCGCCTTATCGAAAGCGCGAGGCCAGGTGGCGCGGAGCGCCTGAGAAGGGCCGTGGCGGAGGAATGTATCGCGCCGCTCACGCGCAGCGTCTGTGCGCAGGCGGGCATTGACCCCTCGCTTGTAGCGAAGGTCTCGATAGCGGGCAACACCACTATGGCGCACCTGCTCCTGGGAATCCCAGGCGAGAACATCAGGATGGAACCCTATGTCCCCGCGTTTTTCTCCGCGGACGGGCTTCGTGGCGCTGATCTCGGAATAGGCGTATGCCCCGACGCCGCCGTATATATCGCGCCGTCAGTCGGAAGCTACGTCGGGGGCGACATCACCGCGGGTGTGCTTGCCACGGGGCTGCACCGAAGACCTGAAAGCTCTATGCTCATAGACCTCGGCACCAACGGGGAGATAGTGCTTGCGGGCGACGGGTTCCTCCTGGCATGCGCCTGTTCCGCCGGGCCCGCTTTCGAGGGCGGCGACATGAGCTGTGGCATGAGGGCGACGGACGGCGCCATCTGGTCCGTCGGCATTGACGGCGAAACGATGGAACCCACGCTGGATGTCATAGGCGGCATACCCCCGGCGGGCATCTGCGGCACAGGCTTCATAGAGCTGATCGGGGAGCTGTACCGCTGCCGGATTATCGACGCCCGCGGCAAATTCATACGCGAAGGCGAACGCATAAAATCCGACGAATGGGACGGCAGATACATGGTGCTGGCCGACGGCGTATCCATCACCGAAACGGATATCGACAATTTCATCAGGGCGAAGGGCTCGGTGTTCTCCGCCATGCGCACCATGCTGGAATTGACAGGCATGGACGCGTCGGACCTGGAACGCGTATATATCGCGGGAGGCATCGGCAGCGCCATAGATATCGCGAGCGCGGTGCGGATAGGAATGCTTCCCGCCATCCCAGAGGAGCGCTACGAGTATATCGGGAACTCGTCGCTGGCGGGCGCGTATGACATCCTGCTGTCCGCAGACGCGCGCGCGCAGCTAGCGGAGATACAGGGCGGCATGACATACATAGAGCTGTCGACGCACCCCGGCTACATGGACGAGTTTATAGCCGCCTGTTTCATACCGCATACCGACGCAAAATTATTCGAATAATTTTTATGCGATCCGAATTGATTTGAACAAGCAGAACGAAAGGAGGGCGGCATGGCACAGCCGACGTACAACCCAGGGCAGACGACGGGCAGGCCCATAGAACACTATACGGCGATTTTCGCGTCGCTGGACCCGCGGGAGGCGAGCGCGCGCACGGGAGTGCCATACGACGCCGGCCGCCGGGAATTCACGGTCACGCTCATGGGCGCGGAATATGCGGTGGGCTGGCCGGGCGCGGAGATGGAGCCGAAGCGCGGCGCGGAAAAATTCGCGTTCCCGATAGACCCATACGAGCGCATACTCATCCTGCGGTATCTCGACGAGGGCAGGCATATCGAGCCGATCGGCAAATACATAGCGTACAACGAGCTGCCGTGGGGCGATGTGTACGGCGCGAATTTTCAGGGGCGCGTCATCAGGCGCTTCCTGCATGAGTTCGGTCAGGACGTGGGCATGGTCAGGAAAATTATGGAAAATATTCCTTTGCTGAAATCCTTGCCTGAACCGAAATGCGATATCGGCTACGGCTTTGTTTTCATGAACGGATTGCCTATGAAGATCCTCATATGGGAGGGCGACGACGAATTTCCCGCATCCGCGCAGCTGCTGTACGACGAGACGGTGGTGTTCGGCTACACGGCGGAGGACGTAGCGGTGGCGGGCGACATACTAATATCCAGGATGAAGCGCATGAGGGAACTGCTGGCGGAGAGCTGATAGAGCGGCGCTGATGGATGTGTGCTGATGGCGTGTGCGCCAAAACAGCCTTGCCGCCCCCGAGCCCGTGCGCGAGGGCGGCAAATTCAGACGCGATCCCTGTTACATTATCTGCCCTTGAATTCGGGCGTCCCTTTTTCGAGGAACGCTTTCATGCCTATGGTCTTGTCCTCCGACGCTGCCGAAAGCTCGTCCAGCACGGTACTGCAACAGGCGCGCGGCCCTGTCCATTGAAAGCCCCGTTGCCTGGCATACCCCGTCAAGGATTTCGCCCTTGGCCTTCTTCGTAGACTTGCGGTGCATCTTTTTCTGTTTCCCGATTA
>JAIRPC010000036.1 GCA_031257215.1 Eubacteriales Family XIII. Incertae Sedis bacterium | reverse complement strand
GTCGATGACATCGACATCAACCGTCTGATTATCTCGGAGCTTTTTTCTGAAAGATATGAGGTGTTGGAGGCATCCAACGGCGTGGAGGCGCTCGCCATCATTGACGATGACGACTCTCGGCTCTCCATAGTCCTGCTCGACCTGGTTATGCCTGTGATGGACGGCTTCGGCGTGCTGCGGGCGATGAACAAGAGCGGCAGGATCAACAGCATCCCTGTTATGCTTGTCACAAGCGAGGACGACGACGAGATGTCTCTCGAAAGCTACAGCCTTGGCGTCGCGGATGTTATCCACAAGCCGTTCAACGCTGCCGTGGTCAACCAGCGCGTGACGAACGTCATCGACCTTTACGTATACAAGAACCATCTCGAAAGCAGGCTGGCGGAGCAGAGGGATAGGCTCGTCAAGCAGGAGGGGCGCATAAAACAGATGAACTTTTCGCTCATCGACGTGCTCAGCGCCATAGTGGAGTTCCGCGACCTCGAATCGGGCAAGCACATACAGCGCATAAGGCTGCTCATCAAGCTCATTTTGAAAAACATCAGGGACAAGTACCACCTGACCGACGAACAGATAGAGCTTATTTCGTCCGCGTCGGCATTGCACGACATCGGCAAGATCGCCATACCTGACGCGGTGCTTCTCAAACCGGGCAAGCTGACGCCTGTCGAGTACGAGATAATGAAAACCCACACCGTTCGCGGGAGCGACATCATAGAGAGCCTTGACATCATCCAGGAGGAGGAATACTACACGTACTGCTACGACATCTGCCGAAGCCACCACGAGAGGTACGACGGCGGCGGCTACCCCGACGGGCTGGTGGGCGAGTCCACGCCGATCTGGGCGCAGGCCGCCGCGCTGACGGACGTGTACGACGCGCTGACGAGCAAGCGCGTCTACAAGGAGGCGTACTCGCACGCGGACGCGGTGCAGATGATAGTGGACGGGGAGTGCGGCGCGTTCAACCCCGCGCTGGTGGGGGTGCTGCGCGAGTCGTCCCCGCAGCTGGAGGCGCTGGCCGTCTCGCTCGCGGACTAGGGGGGTGAATTTTTTACAAGATTAGGCAAATAGTGGAAGCGTCAAGCGTTGTAAACATGACAGCGTAGCGGTGCTGTTCATGCTTTGCGTAATATATAGTATAATAATTATGTGATAAATGAGATCGAAAGAGATATAAAGCCGATAGGCTTTGCGAATACAGTGCGCGGCAGGGCGCGGGGTGTTGTTGCCATAGCTTGTGCCTTCGCCCTGTTTTTTGGTGTGTGCGCGTTTTGCGGCGGGTGTGAAAAAACGGAGACGCCCGAAACGCCTGTGGAGGAGGGTGTCGCCGTACAGCCTGCCGAAGTGCTTGACTATTTTGAACAGCTCTTGGAGTTCCCTCGGTCGGGGCCGTCGTACCCGAATGCCATGGATGCTTATCTGCTGGAACAGGCGAAGTCCCTGGGCGTTAGCGCGAAAAAGGACAGCTCGGGCAACGTGACGGTGCGCCTGCCCGCCACCGAGGGCAGCGAGGGCGCACAGCCTATCGCGTTGCTTGCATATACGGGTGCGGACATAGCGTCCCTGCCTTCAAAGGTGTTCGATCCATACAAGGACGGCGTCAGCCTTTTGCCGCAGGGCAGCCGAGTCCGTGCGGAGGGGACATCCATGGGCGCGGACGGCGCACTCGGCGCGGCAACCATATTGGCGGTCTTGAAGGAGCTGGCGGAGAAGCCGCATGGCGATATTGTCGCGGTGTTCGCGGCGGGGACGGGAGCGGTTAGTTCGCAGTCTGCCGACCCTGTGGCAAGCTCAGGCGGCGCGGTGACGGCGCGCAAGCAGCCTTATAAAATCCCAGAGGGTGCGCTTTTGATAAACGTCGGCGGCGTTGACACAGGGCGCATTATGGACGAGGCGCCAATGGCGGCGTTGCTCGCAGCCACTTCTTCGGCATCTGCGGTGCAGGCGGGCGCGGGCAGAGCCTATGTTATTGGGGCGTCTGGATTCCCGTCAGGCACGGCCGGCACGAAAACCGCGGAGGGGTATGTCAGCCCGATATCCGTTATTTCAAAAATACTGTCGGACGCGAGGAACGCGGGATGTGTCTATCAGCTCTGCGGATTTTCGGGCGGGGACGATGCGTGCTCGCTGCCAGTTTCTGCGCAGGCGACTGTCATCCTCGGGGATTTTGAAGAAAGGCAGTTCAAGCGCATCGCGAACGCGGTGATGGGCGAAGCGCGGGAAACCCTAGGAGCCGAAGGCAGCGACGCCAATATAGCAATAATAGAAACTGTTCGCCCAGCTAACGCGATAAGCGAGGAGAGCGTGTCAAAAGCCCTGACCTATCTCTACGGCATCATCAACCTGAAAGTCGCGGGCTCAGGCAGCGCCGATGCCGCCATGAGCATAGGGAAGCTCAGGTTCGACACGTCGGGGTTTGAATGCGATATAGCCGTGTCGGGCAAGTATTCCAAAGCGGAAACCGTAGACAAGATCGTGACGGATCAGGTGGCGATAGAATATCTGAGCGGGATCCCCTCGCGGCGGTTCGGCTATATACCGGGGTTCAGCAACTACGGCGCGGAGGACGTGGACCAGTTGTCAGAGCGGTTCTCGGCGGCATACGCGAAGGCTCTCGGCGGGAAGCCGCGCTCGGAAGCAGCCGTGGCGCTCAGCCCGCTCGGAAAGCTGGCGGAGGGTGCGACGGTCAAGTCCATCGGCGTTACCGTACGCGGTCGCGGCACGCCGAACGAGTATTTTGAAACGGCGGACGCGGCAGTGCCGGCGAATGCTATACTGCGGTATGTCGATGGGGAGATTGAGCCATGAGCATGGCGGCATCACTTGAAATCCACTGCGAGGCGGTCAGGCTGGCTTTGCCTGTGCATATATTTTGCGCAGAGGAGCGTCGGTTGCGATATGATAAATAAGGAGATCTGATATGGATATTTTTGAAGCAATAATATTGGGAATCGTGCAGGGGCTGGCCGAGTTCCTGCCCATCAGCAGCAGCGGGCATCTCGCGCTGTTACAGCATTTCTTCGGCATAGACGGCAGCAACGTGCTGACATTTACAGTTTTGCTACATTTTGGGACGCTCGTCGCTGTATTCGTGTGCTTTTGGGGCGATATCTGGGCGCTCATCAAAGAATTTTTCGCGCTGTTAGCGGACATATTCACGGGCAAGGGCGTGCAGCTGCGCAAGAACGACACGCGCAAGCTGTTGTTCATGATAATAGTGGCGACCATCCCGGCTGGAGTGGTCGGCGTGCTGTTCGACAAATGGATAGAGAGCGTATTCACATCCATTATAGTGGTCGGCGTATGCCTTATCGTCACGGGAACGATTCTGTTCGTGGCGGAACGCATCAGCGGCGCGGAGCGTGGCATAGACCGCGCCAATTTTAGAAACGCTTTCGTGGTCGGGCTGTTTCAGGCGGTCGCGCTGTTGCCCGGCATTTCACGGAGCGGCTCCACTATTGTGGGCGGGCTGTTTCTTGGCTTCACCCGCGAGCTGGCGGTGCGCTTCGCGTTCCTTATCTCTATTCCAAGCGTGCTGGGCGCTACGGTACTGGAGGTGCCTGACGCTATGAATGCTGGGCTGGCGGGCGACCTGTTGCTGCCCACGGCGCTGGGCGTCATAGCCGCCGCCGCAAGCGGGTATTTCGCGATAAAAGCCATGATCCGCCTGGTAACGGGCAAGAAGCTGTTCGTGTTCTCGGTATACACCTGGGCGGTAGGCGCGATAGTCGTGGCAGGATGTCTGGCGGGCGTGCTGAAGTGACGCTGGCTGGGAGATTTTCGTAAACGGGGATCGGCTGTCTGGCAGGAGCCCCATACAATGTCTATGAATAGCGCACCCCCCTCGGCTTCGCCGAGGGGGGTGCGGTGTCTAAGATGTTATTCATCCTTGGGTGGTTCTCTATTACAGGTTCACATCATGCAGGGTTTCCACGATGTTCATCCCTTTCAGGCGGTTTGACGCGTAGCGCATGGTTGCGAAGGTCAGCAGGAATACCGCGCCTATGCTCACCAGTATGCCTA
>JAIRPC010000026.1 GCA_031257215.1 Eubacteriales Family XIII. Incertae Sedis bacterium | reverse complement strand
ATCACTATACCCGCCGCGACCGCCGCGTTCAGCGACTCCGCGCCGTCCGCCATAGGTATGCTCACCACCTCGTCGGCCGCCGCGAGGAAGCCCTCCGACAGCCCGCCGCCCTCGTTGCCCACCGCTATCGCCACGCGCCCCGACAGGTCGGCGTTGCTGTACGACTTGCCGCCGCTCATGTCGAGAGCCTTCAATGAAAACCCTGCGCGCGACAGCGCGGTCGCCGCATGGGCGGCATCGGCGAACTCCACAATGGGAATCCTGAAAAGCGCACCCGCCGCCGCCCTCACGACTTTCAGCGAATAAACGTCCGCAGTCCCGCGCACGCACGCCACCGCGCCCATGCCCGCCGCGAACGCCGTCCTGACGAGTGTGCCGACATTGCCTGGATCTTGTAGCCTGTCCAGCACGAGGACGGACGATGCGCTTCCGATAATATCCTCCGCGTCCTCCGCGTCCGACTTTTTCGCCACCGCCATCACGCCCTGCGGCGTGACCGTATCCGCGATCTCGTCGAAAATATTTTCAGGCAGGGCTATGACCGCCGCGCCGCCGGGAATGTCCCTGCCTGCCATGCCGCCGCGCACAAACACCTGCTCTATTTCAAGCCCCGCCTTAGCCGCCTCGCTAATAAGAATAGAGCCTTCGATGAGGAAGGCGCCATTCTTGTCTCGTCCTTTTTTGTTATGCAGAGCAAGCGCCCGCCGAACTGCGGCGTTGGCGCGTGATGTTATATATTTCAATCTTTTCTAAGAAAATCCGGCACAGTAAAGTCGTTGTCGCCTCCACCGTCCGTGTCATAGAGACCGCCGAGCGACTCCTGGCTAGGCTCGGCTTCCCTGTCGAAGAACTCGAACCCTGCGGCCTCGCGCTCGTCGTCGGAAGCAGGCTGTCGCGTGTACGCGAGATTTTCAGGCGTGTTGTCGCCGCCGCCCTCGTAGAAATCGATGCCGTACTGCGGCTGCTGTTCGCCCAGCCCCAGCCCCAGCCCCGTAGCCGCCTCCTGCTGTGCGGACGGCGCGGAAGCCGCTTGCGGTTGAATTGAAGCCGCTGCCTGCGCTTCTCCCTGAGCGGCTGTTTCTTCCCGCTCCGCGCCACGGTTCTCGAACCCTGTGGCGATCACAGTTATATTGATCTCATCACTCAAATCCTCATATACGGCCGTTCCGAAAATAAGAATGACATCCTTGTCCGCCGCCTGCTCTATCTGCTCCGCCGCAGCGTTCACGTCGAGCAGGCTCAGGTCGTAGCCGCCCGTCACGTTCAGAAGTATCGCCTTCGCGCCGTCGATGGACGTTTCAAGCAACGGGTTTTCTATCGCTTCCTTGACGGCATCCGCCACGCGGTTCTCGCCCTTGCCGTGGCCGACGCCCATATGCGCCATCCCGCGATTCGCCATGACTGTCTTCACGTCCGCGAAGTCTACGTTGATAAGCCCCGACTGCGTGATGATGTCCGTGATAGCCTGTACGCCCTGCCGGAGAACCTCATTCGCCAGCTTGAACGACTGCTCTATGGTGGTGCTCTTGTCAGTAATAAGAAGAAGCTTGTCGTTCGGAACCACAACTAGAGCATCCACGTATTTGCGCAGATAGCCAACGCCAAGCTCGGCGTTGTCCCTGCATTTCCTGCCCTCGAAGCTGAACGGCTTCGTAACGACGCCGACCGTGAGTATGCCCAGGTCACGCGCTATCTTCGCGACGATAGGCGCCGCGCCCGTGCCCGTGCCGCCGCCCATGCCAGCCGTGACGAACACCATGTCCGCGCCCTTGATCGCGGCCTCTATGTCCTGGCTGCTCTCCTCCGCCGCGGACTGGCCCTTCTCGGGGTTGCGCCCCGCGCCGAGCCCACCAGTGACTTTCTCTCCGATAGGTATCTTTATGTCGGCCTTGGACCCCTCAAGATCCTGCACGTCGGTATTGATAACCGCGAATTCGACGCCTTCAAGCCCCGAATCAATCATCCAATTCACCGCGTTGCCACCGCCGCCACCTATACCCACGACTATAATCTTCGCGGGTACGCCTTCCTTTGGTTCAAATTGCAGCATCTTGATAGTCCCTCCTTAGTGCATATTGCCAATATCTCATATATCTCATCATGGCAACAATTATACCATAAATATTTCAGCCGTGTAACTTTTTAGTTACAAAATAATCGAAATGACTTGATAGGCATTCAGTGAACGCCTATCCCAGCTCCACAGAGCAATTCGAGTACACCTTCTGCACATCGTCCTGCTCTTCAAGCGCGTCAATCAGCTTTATGAGCGAATTTTTCTCGCCGTCCGTCTTTGGCTCGGCCTCGATATTCGCCACCTGTTCGATATCCGCTTCCGCAAGCTCGTAGCCCGCCGAGCGAAGCGCGTCCGCTACGGCATGGAAGTCCTCTGTCGATGTGATGATCTCAAAGAACTCGTCCGCAGTCTTGAAGTCCTCCGCTCCCGCGTCGAGCGCCGCCTCCATGAGAGTGTCCTCGTCCACGCCGCCTGCGCTCTCTACGAGGATAATGCCCTTGCGCTCAAACATATACGCGACACAGCCAGGAACGCCGAGGTTGCCGTTGTGCTTGTCGAAGATATGCTTTATAGCGGAGTTGGTGCGGTTTTTGTTGTCCGTAAGCGCGTCCACTACGACCGCGACGCCGCCGGGGCCGTAGCCCTCGTATGAAAGCTCCTCGTAGGTCTCGCCTTCGAGCTCGCCCGTGCCCTTCTTTATCGCCTGGGTTATCTTGTCCTTAGGGAGGTTTATTGCCTTGGCGCGCTCAATGGCGTTTTTCAGCGACGCGTTGTAATCGGGATCGCCACCGCCCTTCGCCGCCATCATTATCGCCCTAGCGTGCTTCGTGAAAAGCGCGCCCCGCTTCGCGTCCTGCGCCGCCTTGCGTCCCGCTATCGTACCGTGCCTGCCCATAGTTTCTCCTTACTATTATAAGACTATACGTTTTCGCCGCACCGAAAGCCGTGTGTGCCGAGCGCAGCGAAGCCAGTATCATAGGTATAATACATCAGAGAATATTCTACCATATGAACAGCGTAGCGTCTACTCGCGTTGGTTTGTTGTCTGTTGTCGAGGCTAAAATGGCAAGCCGGAAACTTAAGCGCTACCCCCGAGCACAGCGAGGGTTGCACTAAATTTTTCAGGCGCTCGGTTGCAGTTAATATTTCGCGGCGGGGTTCGGTGTGTCCCCGACGGGGGTGCGGGGGCAGAGCCCCCGACTTCAATAGGACAGTGCCGGGACGGAGCGAAGTTACTGCACCTTCTTGAAAAGCGAACAGTTCGGCGCGCGACTCACTTTGCATGCCCCACCCACCGCAGCAGTGCCTATGCCCTGGATACGGCAATCTTCAAGATATGTTTTTCGCAGTGTAAACGCCCACCCTCGCGGGATGCTTCCGCGCATCAAGGTGGATTTGTATTGCCCTTAATGCTATGATGGTTTCTTGCGAGCCATGCGGTGTTGGAAAGGAAACCAAATGGCAAATAAATATAAACAGCTTACTCTTTGTGAGCGCAGGGCAATAGAACATTCGCTTGACCGGCAGGAATCCTTCAAATCGATAGCCAGGGCGCTCGGGCGAAGCGCCGGAACGATTTCAAGGGAAGTGCAAAGAAATTCCATCCAGCGGAAAAGCGGAGGGTTTGGTGCGCCATTCAATGAATGCAGGCATCGCGGTTCCTGCAAAGAACAATGGATATGCGAGAAAGAAGAATGCCATCGCGAATATTGCAGCGGCTGCAAACTGTGCAACCATGTGTGCGGCATGTTTGAGCCTGATTACTGCAAACGTCTGGACAAGCCCCCATACGTATGCAATGGCTGCCGTGTGCGCACCCGATGTTCTCTTGCCAAGTTCGTCTACAAAGCAAAAACCGCGCAGGGTATCTATGCGCAGACACTTGCGGATTCGCGCAGCGGCATCGCTGTAAATCCGGGCGAACTTAAACGTATTGATGGAATCGTAAGCCCACTGATCAAACAAGGGCAGTCGCCTTATCATATATGCCGCAACAACAAAGACGCGCTTATGATATCGGACAAAACCTTGTACAAGTATATAGCGGCAAACTGCTTCGGTGTTTCGAGCGTAGACCTCGCCCGCAAGGTCAGGCTTCGCCCAAGGCGAAAAAAACGCGCAGCCAGGGTTGAGCGGTCATGCAGAAACGGCAGGACGTGGGACGATTACCTCGCTTTCAGGAAGGAAAACCCCGACATACAGCCTGTCGAAATGGACACTGTCGTCGGGGCCGGGGGTTCGTCGAAAGTATTGCTTACGCTCTACTTCCCCCTGTCCCATTTCATGTTGGCGTTTCTAAGGGATGCCAACACTGCCCTGTCTGTCGAAAATATATTCGGACAGATCCATGGGCGGCTTGGGCTTGAGGATTTCCGGCTGATGTTTCCCGTCATCATTACGGACAACGGGCCGGAATTCTCTGCGCCGTCAAAAATCGAAACCGATGCAAACGGCACACAAAGAACCAGCGTGTTCTTCTGTGACCCTTATCAGTCAAACCAAAAGGCAGGATGTGAAAACAATCATAGGCTGATACGCTCCATCCTGCCTAAAGGCTCATCATTTGACGAGCTTACGCAAAGCGACGTGAATCTTATGATGAACCACATCAACTCCTATGCGCGCAAGTCAATTGGCGGGCAGACCCCTACAGAAATGTTTTCGCGTCATTTCGCCACAATTGACTCATTGCATGAAAAGCTGGACATAAGTATTGTCAATCCGGACGATATCACTTTGAAACCGAGCCTGCTTAAGTAGCAGGCCAAAACACAAACCGCACGGCTCGCAATGCATCAATTTCATACAGCCTGAAAGGGGTGGCACTAAATATTTCAAAAAAAATTGATTTGGGGCTACCCTGGCTTTGCTGCACACAAAAACCTCCTGTTTCGTTCTGCATTACCTATTCTAACATACAAAAACCCTTCCGCCTATGGTAATTTTTATCCCGAAAAATCAATGCGCTGACCAATTCCATGATATGGCCCAAAAGGGTTGCACTTAGGATTTCATGTTGCC
>JAIRPC010000103.1 GCA_031257215.1 Eubacteriales Family XIII. Incertae Sedis bacterium | reverse complement strand
TCGGGGCAGACCTCCTTGCATACGCCGCATTGCGTACATAGATGCATGAGCCGCTTCGCGGGAAGATGCTTGACCTCGGACGCGCCGGGCAGCGTCGTCGCGAACACCTCCTCGCGTATGCGCGGCGGCTGTTTGCCCGTGTACCCTATCAAATCGCAGAAAAGCTCGCAGGCGTTGCATTTGCATTCTATGCACCGCGCCGCTTCAAGACGCGCGGGTTCGGAATGGCCGAGCGCACCGCCCTCCTCCATGCCGCCCGCGCCGCCAGAGCCAGCCCCACGCCGCCCTGGCGTCCGCCGCGCCGGCTTCCGCCCTGCTGCCTGTTGCGCCGCCGCCCGACGCGCCGCCAACGCCATAGTCATAGGGTGCAGCTCGGCGCAGGTTTTGTATTCATCCTCAGCGATGGAAAGCTTGCCCGTCTTGAACCAGCCATCTATCGCGACGGCCATGTTCAGCCCAGCCGCAAGCGCGTAGACGCCGCCATCACCCACAAGAGCGCCGCCGCAGACGACGCATTTCCCGACGCCGGGCGCGGCAGCCGGCTCCGTGCTTCCGCCGCGGGCAAAGCCAAAATCCGCGCCGCCACTGCCCGTCGCGATATACACCGCGTCAAACCCCTGCCCCGTCAAATCGTCAATGGAAGCAACCTCATGACCAAGATGCAGCTCGTAATCCTCGTTGCCGAACTGCGCCTTGATATCGCGCAGGCAGGCTTCGCGCACGCCCTGCTCCATCCCGGCCAAATCCGCGCCGCCTATGCGGTCAGTCTTTTCAAATATCTCCACGCGGTATTTTCTGGTCGCGAGCCGCAGAGCGCACCCAAGCCCAGACAGCCCCGCGCCGACCACCGCGACCCTGCCGCCGCGCACAGGGATATTGTAGTCGTTCGGAGGCGTGCCGCCAGCCTCATCCACCGCGCGGCGTTCGAGCAGAGGCAGATCGACCGCGCCGCCCGGCTCCGCGCCAGCCTGTGCGCCCTCCTGACGCACCTGTCCCAGCGGGCAGGCATCCCTGCACGGCGCGGGGCAGATCTCGCTGACCACGCGGGGGAAGCACACGGCATCGCGGTATATGCGGTACGCCGCGCTGTATGCGCCCGCCCAGACCTTGCCCACAAAACCTGCGACATCAAGGTGGAACGGACAGACCGCGCGGCAAAAAGGCGGCTCCGATAGCCTACACGAGTCAAAACTCGGCAAATAATCATCTAATTTCTTCATAATTGTATTATACTATACGCATGAGCAGAAATATCGGAGCAGTTATCGTCGCGGCGGGGCTTTCGTCGCGAATGGGCGGGTACAAGCCGCTGATGGAGATCGGCGGGCAGACCGTGGCGCGGCGTGTTGTCAGCGCGTTCGCCGCGTCCGAGGTTTCCCCCATAGTGGTGGTGACGGGGCACAGGGCGGACGAGCTGGAAGCGCATCTGCGCGAATACGCGGAGGGATTGTCCCATAACAGCCATATCGAGGCGGCCGCGCGCAGCGCATTGACAGGCGGGCATGGCGAACGCGGCGGCGGGCATGGCGAACAGCACCGCGCACAGCCGATCCAGTTCGCGCGAAACGAAGCCTACGCCACGACGCCCATGTTCGAATCCGCAAGAATAGGGCTGGCCCATATCATGGATCAGTGCGCCCGCACGTTTTTCTGCCCCATCGACATCCCCCTGTTCACGGCCGCCACAGTGCGCACCCTAATGGGCTCAGGCGCGCCCATAGCAAAGCCGACGCACAACGGCGAGGAGGGCCACCCGATAGTCCTCAGCACAGAGCTGATACCCGCAATACTGGAACGAGGCGGCGAATCAGGCCTGAAAACCGCGCTGGCCAGCTTCAATGGCGAAACAGAGCGCATAGAAGTGCCCGACAAAGGCATACTGTACGATGCCGACACGCCCGCAGACTTCCAAAAGCTCCTGGAATTAGAACCCTCTTGTTCCCTGACAAGGTAAATGGCCACTCATGTTACCACGCTCTAAGATTTTTCAAAATTCGGTATTTTTGCAGTTGCGTTGACACAACAACTTTTACATGTTAATTTTATTCTGTAAATTATATTGCTGCCTGAGTTCAAAGCTGATAGAAAAGTCAGGAAATGCCCTCCCTTGTCGGGAAAGGAAAGGAATCAAACATGAAACTCAAAAAAATGACACTCACCATCAATGGGGTCGAGAGGATGTTCGTCTGCGACCCGGAGAAGGACACGCTTGCGGGCGTGCTGCGTCGCATCGGGCTTACAGGAGTGAAAGTCGGCTGCGGCACGGGCGTCTGCGGATCGTGTTCAGTTATTCTCGACGGAAAGGTTATCCGTGCGTGTACGCGCAAGATTACGGCGGTCAAGGATTACAGCGAGGTCACGACGGTCGAGGGCATCGGCTCCCCGCAGCACCTCCATCCGTTGCAGGTCGCGTTCATGAACAGGGGCGCTGTCCAGTGCGGTTTCTGCATACCTGGAATGATCGTGTCTACCTATCAGCTTTTGAAAGAGAACGCTTCGCCTACGCCTGACGATATCAGGGCGTGGCTCACGAAGCACCGCAACATCTGCCGCTGCACGGGCTATCGCCAAATTATTGACGCCGTCCTCGACGCGGCTGCCGTGCTGCGCGGCGAAAAGAGCGTTGACGACATCACCGTGAAGCTTCCAGAGGACAAGAAATATTACGGCAAGGGGCTCGTTCGCCCGGCGGCGCTCGGCAAGGTAACGGGGCTTACGGATTACGGCGACGACATGGAGTTGAAGATGCCCGACGGCACGCTGCACGTCGTCATGGTACAGCCGAAGCTGACGCACCACGCGAAGATTCTCAAAATCGACACGTCGGAAGCGGAGAAGATGCCAGGCGTATATAAAGTAATAACTTCAAAGGATGTGAAAGGCTCGAATCGCCTGAACATGTTCCAGTTCCTGCCGCGCACGGACGAGGGTGCGGTAAAGCAGACGCATATACTCCTCGCTGAGGAAAAGATATTCAACTACGGCGATATTATCGCGCTGGTTGCGGCCGATACGAAGACCCACGCGCGCGAGGCGGCGGCGAAAGTGAAGCTCGAATACGAGCAGCTTCCTGAAATGCTGAACTACCTCGAAGCGGCGCTGCCCGACGCTGTGCGCGTACACGACGAGCACCCGAACGTGTGGAGCGTGCAGCCCACCATCAAGGGCGATCCCGACATCAACGGACTCATGGAGAAAGCGCCCTACGTCGCGGAAGGCAGCTTCTACTCGACGCGCGAGCCGCATATGCCTATCGAAGGCGACACGGTGCAGGCCTACTGGGACGAGGACGGCATGCTGACCGTACACTGCAAGGCCATGGCCATCTACGCGAATATCGGCGATATCGCGGAGGCGACGGGCGTTGCCGAGGACAAGGTGCGCGTGGTCGAGAACCCGACCGGCGGCACGTTCGGATGGGGTATCGCGGGCGCGACGTACAGCCTTGCGGGTATCGCGTGTATCGCCTGCGACGACATGCCCGTGGCGCTGTCCATGACCTGGGCGGAATTCCAGGCGTTCAGCGGCAAGCGCGCTCCGTCTTACACGAACGGGCGCCTGGCGTGCGACGCTGACGGCAAGATCATCGCAGCCGAATGGGACAACGGCCTGGATCACGGCTGTTACGACGAGCTTGGCGACGACCTGACGACGAGGATCGCGCGCTTCATGTTCTTCCCATACAATGTGCCGAACTGCCGCGGAGTGTCACGCGTCGCCGCGACGAACCACAGCTACGGCACGGCATACCGCGGCTACGGTTCTCCACAGGCATACACCTGCTCGGAAGCCCTTATGGATATAATGGCAGAAAAGACAGGGCTTGACAGGTGGGAAATCCGCTGGCGCAATATCTGCCGCGAGGGCGACATCAATATCAACGGCTACGAATTCCCGCACTATCCCGAAGAGGAAATAATGCAGAAGATGAAGCCGATCTACGATAAAGCGGTCGCTGACACGGCGGAGCGCAACAAGAATTCGGACGGCAAGACCAAATACGGTGTCGGCCTGGTATGGGGCGGCTACAATGTTACCGAGGGTTCAGCCGACCAGTGTACGGTTGCTGTCGCGCTGGCGCCCGACAACACCTTCATCAAATACGATACATGGCAGGATCAGGGCCAGGGCGGCGATATCGGTTCGCTCATGGTCACGCTCGAAGCGCTCCGCGTGGTGTTCGACGGCAAGCGCACTATCGACAGGTCGGATGTGAAGCTGATACAGAACGACAGCAAATTCTGCCCTGACCACGGCGCGACGGCGTCGAGCCGCAGCCATTTCATGAACGGCATATCGACGAAGGCGGCGGTTGAAAAGCTCTTTGCCGCCATGCAGAAGCCCGACGGCTCGCTGCGCACCTATGACGAGATGGTAGCGGAGGGCATCCCCACCCGCTACGAGAACCAGTTCCTGAACGAGGAATTCGGCACGCTGTCCGACCTCGACCCGAACACGGGCAAGGGCAACCCGACGCCTGACTTCACCTACGCGATGTTCCTCTCGGAGGTCGCGGTGAATACTGAGACGGGCAAGACCCAGGTTCTCAGCATGAAGTCCGTCGCTGACGTCGGCGTGGTCGGCAATATCGAGGCGGTCAACGGTCAGGTGTTCGGCGGCATGTCGCACACGATCGGCTTCGCGCTCTCGGAGAATTACGACGACGTGAAGAAGCACAACAACCCGCTCGGCGCGGGCATACCGACTGCCAACGACATCCCCTATGACCTGTCCGTGGACTTCCTGGTGAATCCGCGCCCGCAGAACCCCTTCGGCTCGTCGGGCGCGTCGGAAGCGTTCCAGTCGAGCGGACACGTAGCGGTCATCAACGCCATCTACGACGCGGTCGGGGTGCGCGTATACGAGCTTCCCGCAACGCCTGAAAAGGTCAAGGCAGGCATCGATGCCATCGCGGCGGGCGGCAAGGTCGAGTCCCCGAAGAAGTATTTCCTGGGTTCGGACTTCGACGAGCTGATCGAGGATATCCGCAACAATCCTGTGTCGGCATAAAACCGCAGCAACAAGAATTGGACATGAAGCGGGGCGGTCGTTGGCTGCCCCGCTTTTTTGATGTATAATTGGAACAATATTGAGTGTGAATAGAATCGTGTAATGGAATATGCAATGGCTGATGCGAAACTGACAAAAGAGGCTTGTGCGCGGCGGGTGCAGAGCGTTTGCCCTGTCTGCGGCGAGGTGGCGTATGCGGAATATGCCGAGCGTGGCGGCGCGGTCTATTTTGATATCTGCTGCCCGAAATGCGGTGCGGCGGGCGTATTTTCGGAATTGGCGTCGGAGGACGCCGCGGCGTTTGATAGGTTTATGGCCATGCCGAGCGTGACGGTCGCGCCGCGCGCGGCTCTGACGGAAGGCGTTCGGCGCGGCGCGGCGGGGGGCGCACAGTCCGCGTGTCCGTTTCATTGCGGTGTGTGCGGGGATCATCTTATGACCGCCTGTTGCGTTTTGCTGGATGTCACGGAACGCTGTGACCAGCATTGCCCCTGGTGCTTTGCGCGGGCGGACACCCTCGGCGACGGCTCGGAGGGCGAACCGCCGCTTGACGAAATCGGGCGGTGGTATGACAGGCTTATCGAGCTTGGGGAGGAAAGGCCGTTCAATATACAGCTATCCGGCGGGGAGCCGACCGTCCGCCACGACCTGCCTGAAATAGTGGAGCTTGGCCGCGCTAAGGGCTTTGAGTACATACAGCTGAACACGAACGGTCGCCGACTGGCAGGTAGCGCGGAGATGGGCGCAGGGGCAGGCGTTGAGGCTGGTCAGGGCTACGCTCGGCGGCTACGCTCGGCGGGAGTGTCCGTGGTCTACCTGCAATTCGACGGCATGTCGGACTCCGTATACGGCGAGCTTCGCGGCGAACCGCTGCTGGACATAAAGCTCCGCGCGATAGAGAACTGCGCCAAGGCGGGGCTGCCCGTCGTTCTCGTCCCCACAATAGTCAAGGGCGTGAATATATTCGAGAGCGCGGACGGGGCTGCGGGCGAAGCGGCGGACGGCGCGGGCGAGATCGGCGGGATGATAGACTTCATGCTGGCGAACCTCGGCGCTGTCAAGGGCATCCACTTCCAGCCCGCGAGCTTCTTCGGCAGAACGCCTGACGCAAGCGGCGAGAGCAACCGCGTTACCATGTTCGCCGTCATGAACGAGATAGAGCGGCAGACGGGCGGCAGGCTGCGCGCGTCCGACCTGCTCCCGATAACGACGGGGCACCCGCTCTGCTGCTTCTGCGCGAACTTCATGCGAGAGCCAAGCGGCAGGCTGGCGTCCATGATGTCCAAGGCGCAGCGGGAGGGAGGCGCTGCCTGCTGTGACGAGATGGCGTCAGGCAGCGAAGCGGCCTGTTGTTGCCCGTCCGCGCCAGACCCCTTGGAGATAGTGCGGCGCGACCGCGACTTCGTTCTGAACAAATGGAGTGCGCCAAACGAAGCCGCGCCGCCGCCCGCGCCTGCGGACGCTGCGGGCATCATGTCCTTCGACGAGGCGCTCTCCTGGTTTCAGAACAATATGTTCACGATCTCGGGCATGGCGTTCATGGACAGGAGCAACCTTGACGCGGAGCGCCTGAAACGCTGCCGCGTGCAGTATTTTACGCCTGACGAAAAGCTCATACCCTTCTGCGCGTACAACACGATGTACAGGCGAACGTGATGGGCTGTATCTCACCTGGCGGAACTGAATTGATGGAGGGCGCTGTCGGCGGGCTGAACCTTGCCGAAAACAGCCGCATACTTGAAATAGGCTGCGGCGAGGGCGACACCCTGGCGCGTATCGCCGAAAAATACGGGCACGAATGTATCGGCATAGACAAATCTGGGGAGTTGCTGAAAAGGGCGCGAGAAAAGCACGCCCCACGCGGCCCGCGTCTGAAATTTATCGACGCGCTGGCAGACTCGGACGCGCTCGCGCCCGAAAGCGCGGGCCAGTTCGATGCCATCATAATGGAATGCGTCCTGTCCGTGAGCGGAGATCCCAAAGCGACGCTGGGCGAATACGCCGCCATGCTAAAACCGGGCGGCTACGCGCTGATATCGGATCTCTGCAAGCGCGGCGGCCGCCCCGACGGGCTGATAGGGAACGCGCGGGAAAACGGGCTGCGGCTGATATCCCTGGACGACCATACCGCGGACCTCGACTCATTCGCAATCCAGAAAATCATGGAGTACGGCTCTCTCGAAAATTACTTCAATGCCACCGTGCCAAAAGGCGCAGACCGCTGTGATTTTTTCCCCGCGCCCACGCAGAGCGCCACAAGCGAAGAAGCCCGGGAGCGCACGCGCCCCCCCGGGTATTTCCTCGCTGTCTTTCAAAAATGCCAATTGACTGTATAAGCTAAATTATTAAATATTATCCAGTAGGCTCGCGAACGGCTCTGCCGCAGACAGAAGCGCGAACGGACGGAGTCGCCATCAGCCAGAGCCACAAACATTCTGTCCCGCCATCACCCGGCCTTGCGTTCTTCCAGCCATTTTGCTACCGCTTCGTCCCACTCGGGCAGGTATTCCGAGCGTTCGCGGATGTCCTTTGCCATT
>JAIRPC010000079.1 GCA_031257215.1 Eubacteriales Family XIII. Incertae Sedis bacterium | reverse complement strand
GTCTTGTCGTCCACGCCGACCTTCTCGTGCGTCAGCGCCGAGCCGTCCATGCCGATACGCTCGACAAGCCCCTTCGCCAAGAGCGACTCGGTGGCCATGTCCAGTATCTGGTATTTCAGCGACGAGCTTCCGCAGTTGATTACAAGCACTTTCATTAGATTCTTTCTCCTATGTTCTGTTTTTCCCCGCTCGTTCGCGCTGCGGGCCGCGGGGAAATCCGGCGCGCAGCGGTTTTCATATTTGGCATAGTGTTGGCGCCCTCGGCGCTGGCTCCATCCCCTGAACCGGCTGGCTAGCAGCGGCCATCGGGAGCTTGGTCGATATGTGGAGCGATCAGCCTGGCGGCCATGTCATCTGCCTGCCGCCGAGGAGGTGGAAGTGGAGGTGCTGAACCGTCTGCTGACCGTCCTTGCCGTTGTTCGCGACCAGGCGGTAGCCGCCGCCAAGCCCCAGCTGCGCGGCGATATCGCGCACCTTTGAGACAAGGTGACCCACCAGCTCACCGTCGCCTGCGGACATTTCGTCCAGGGACGGGATATGCTTTTTCGGGATGACAAGCACATGCTCCGGAGCCTGCGGCTCCAAATCCCGAAACGCGAGGATGCTCTCGTCCTCGTACACCTTGTCAGAGGGGATCTCCCCTGCCACTATTCCGCAAAAAATACAGTCCATTCATTTCTCCTTTGTTTCATATATATTATACATCTTGCACCGAGGGGCTTTCAATAATATAATAGGCATTGGGCACATTTTCATATTGTTCTGATAATGCGCCCGCAGGTAGAGTAAATACCGCGCGTGGCCCTTGCGGCCAGAGTGCCCTGGGATGGGATGTAGCCCAGGGACGAAAAGGTACGGCGCCTCCCCGTGAGCGGCGGCCCTGCGGTGCGGTATTGCGTCCGCTGCCGCCCTGTGGACTTCCCATCAGAGTGGCCTAATAAGTTTGCCGCGCCGAAGCTTCGGTGCGATGTTTGCGCTCTGGCAAGGAGGTTATGTTATGTTTAAATTGTCAGCCAATGCAATACCCGTTATCGCCCTGTTCATCGCACTGAACGTGCTTCTCACACATCCGCTGTCCCTGAACACGGAAACCCTGCGCATAGGCATAGGGTATCTGCCGATCGCCATCGCAGCTATCGCCTACGGGCCTGTATGGGCGTCTGTCACGGCGGTGATTGGCGACATCATTGGCGCCCTGCTGTTTCCGAGCGGACCGTTCTTCCCCGGCTTCACCGCGAGCGCCCTTTTGACGGGGCTGATCTTCGGGCTGCTGCTCTACGGCAAGAGCATCACATGGAAAAGAGCCCTGGTGCCCGCCATCCTGGTCGGGCTGGCGGTGAACCTCGCCCTAGATACGTATTGGCTGTATTTCATGTACGGGGACAGCGTGATAGGGATGATCCCCATGCGCATAGTCAAGGCGGGCATAATGATAGCGATAATGGCGACGCTGACGCCGCTGGTCTGGGGCAGGGTGGGCAAGCTCCTGGCGCGGGCGCGGCGATAGAGGCTAGATAAGCTCGTACATCGAGTCCGCGTCCTCTTTTCGCTTTGACTCCGCCAGGCTTAGGACCCGCACGTGCAGCTCTGACTGGCCGAACATCACGCGGATGTCGTCGCCGACCGCGACCTCCGCGCCCGCCTTGGCAGCGCGGCCGTTCAGCAGGACTAGCTGGCGGTCGCAGGCTTCCTTTGCCACGGTGCGCCGCTTGATGATTCTGGATACTTTCAGGTATTTGTCGATTCTCATTTTTCGGTTACAAAAAAACGGGGCGAACTCAGTTCGCCCCGCTCTGTCCGCTTATCGTTATTTGTTGTTGACAGCGTCTTTCAGACCCTTGCCAGCTTTGAAAACGGGAGCTTTCGAAGCCTTGATGTCAATAAGCTGGTCGGGCTTGCGGGGGTTGCGCCCTTTCCTTGCCTTGCGGTCGCGCGTCTCGAATGTGCCAAAGCCGATGACCTGCACTTTCTCGCCGCCGATGAGCGACTTTTCGATGACGTCAAATACCGCGTTTACCGCTTTGTCCGCATCCTTTTTGGTGAAGTCCGCCTGCTCTGCGACGGCAACGATTAGTTCCTGTTTGTTCACGATCTACCTCCTTGATGGTAATCCCTACAAAGTTCAATTAGCGTTTATATTCTCGCATTTCTGCGGGTGTTTGTCAATAGCTTTCCGTATATTTTCACAAGTTTATCACCCTTCGGGAAAAGCGCCAGCTCCGACTCCGTCACGGTTCTTGTCAAAAATACCATTATGGCGTACACCAAACAGCCGCAAACTACGCCTCCCAGCGTCGCCACGGAGCCCCTTGTTACATGGGCCAGGGCGATATACACGCCGAACGAAACCGCGCCCATGACGAGCGAACATAGCAGCGGCTTTCCGAGCGCGCCTTTCCAGTCCATACGCACGTCTGTGTATTTTTTTACGGCGTGGACGTTCAGCAGGAACGCGACCGCGTAGGCGCATACCGTGCCTATAGCGGCGCCCTTGATGTTCAGCTCTGGTACGGCGGTCAGCACATATGTTATGGCGGCCTTGCAACCCGCGCCTATGAACAGGTTCCTGACGGGGATGAGCTGCTTCTCCACGCCTTGCAGAACGCCTGTCAGTGTCTGCACCGAACCGAGGAACACGACGCCGAACGCGAGGATGAGCAGGGTCGGCGCGGCGGAAACCGCGTCTTCCAGCTTGTTGAAATACAGCAGCTTCATAACGGGCTCGGCTAGGACCGCCAGACCTACCGTGCAGGGCAGCGCGACTATCATGGTCGCCTTGAAGCTGAGGGTTATGTTGTGATGGAGAAATTCGCGGTCGTTCGTCTTGAACGCCGCCACTATCGTCGGGACAAGGCTGATGGCGATCCCCTGCGTCACCACCTGCGGCAGGTTGATGAGAGGCCCCGCCAAGCCCGTCAGCTGCCCGTACAGGCTCCGAACCTGCACGGGGTCAAGCCCCATGTCCGAAAGCCGCCGCGTGACTATGAGCAGGTCTATGTTCTGCATCACGGGCATGATGATCTC
>JAIRPC010000034.1 GCA_031257215.1 Eubacteriales Family XIII. Incertae Sedis bacterium | reverse complement strand
TGCCCGCCGCGGGATCGTCCGCGAACATTGCCGACGGCGCCATGTTCGGCGTCATCGACACGAGCATAGCGATAGACAAGACCACCGCCAGCGTCAGCTTCATCGGATTGATTCGTTCTCTGCTTCTTAAATTTTCTCCCTGCATTGTAGTTACCCCCTTACAAGTCACTAATGCAAACTACTATAAAATGCTGACACGCCAAAGCGGCGCGCAGTTGATACGTGGTTAGTGGGTGTCGTAGTAATAGAGATGTTCGGAAAATGAAATAACGAAACACTCTGTGGTATCGCTCCTCCACAGCGCATTCGCCAAGCTACCCAACCGCTCCGCAACATAGTTCTCGTCAACGGTACAAGGCTCCCTATGGGCTTTATGTTTCTCTGAATACCCCCTATGGACTCCAGCTAACTTCCCATAAAAATCTTATACACGCTTACTCCCAAAGCTATTGTACACTATTGTCAAGGTGTTTGTAAAGGTTATTTTGGAATTTTTTATTATAAACGTTTATATCCAATTGCGGCTAACAATGTGACCGAAATGGGCGTTTTCGGAATCTTGAGAAAAAAAATCAATATTTTATTATATAGTTAATAATAGAGGCGGGGGTTTTGCTTCGCTTGTTTTCTGCCTCAGCATTCTGTTCGCCTCTTGGCTCGGCCCCGCCGCCGTTGCTTTGGGCGCTTTCACCGCCTATGCTTTCATTCTGCTCGGCTTCGCTTGGAACGCTTAGCTTTCTAAACGCTGGCTCCGCGCCAATGGGCGTTGCCACATTTGCGATGGGGCTGGCGGCGCGGCCTCCATCGGCGAGAAAATCGTCGGTGTCTTTTAGCGGCAACAGCGTTCTCATGTTCGGCAGGTTGAAGGTCGTTTCTCCGTCGCCGTCGCCGTATTTTTCGCCTATGGCGGCGTATAGTGCCTTGTATTCCTCGCGGGACACGGCGCTGCCGTCGCAGAGAAGGAAGCCCTCCGGCGCTTCGTTGCCGGCGTACATTAGCAATGTCCCGACCGCGACATCCGCCTTGATGGAGATGCTGCCGCCTGTCTGCACGGCGCCATCCATATAAACGCCGATGTGCGGCTCAACCTGTTCATACGAAAGCGGGTTGGATTTGGAGTTGACTTGATTGTGGTTGTCGCCCATGTCTCGAATGAATGACAATGTGCCGAGGATGGCAGGCACGGCTATGGCGGCAGCAACAATGACCAGCGCCACAAAGCGCCTTATGATGTATTTCATTGCGAGAACTTGCTTAACGTCGTTGTCATTCATACTAGTCATTCTAACATATTTTGCGGTTATTTAGAAGATATCAGGCTAAGTCCAGACTTGAATGCGGCAACTCAGAACCAGCTGTCAATGGGGTTGATCAAACCTATGCTCCCCAGGTATCCTTGGACAACCATTTCCAGCATGAGTATCCCCAAGACAATGAGTATGAACCTTATATGGGCCCCTGGCGTATGAGCGAAAAACCTTCCTCTGTTTTTTTTTCGAACCTGGGCTTCCGTAGCAATCGCCGCTTCATCATGATCGCCGCCCCGCTCCGCGGCGGAAGAGCCTGGCTGGCCTGTTGTGCAGGATACTGCATCAGCCTGGGCCGTGGCGGGTTCTGGCGGAACAGCAGCTGGCATCATTACAGGCTCGGATGCCGCCGCTTTGGCATTATCGCCATTCCTTTCATCCTGGGGCGCGGCGCCGGCAGGGGCTATCGCAGGCTCGCGCATGGGGTGTGGCGCCGTTTCGATACGCGGCTCCAGCCATTCGTGCGCAGTGGCGCTATGCACAGGCGGCACGGGCTTTGCGTCTGTTCCAAAACCCATCTTGGAAAGCAAGTCGGCCGCGAAATCATCCATGCTGGCGCATTGATCTATGCCGTTATTGCCATTATTCAAAAAATCGGGAAAGCTCTCCCGATTTTTGATTTTGTTATTGGCCTTATCCATTTTGCCTATCTGAACGCTTCATTAGTATAGCAATACCTAGAACAGATTTGATTTGGGGTCTGGCGTGAACGGGTCATCGACATCCCCTTCTATCAGCGTCCTGATATTGCCGCTGATGGTCGCGCCGCCCTCGATGGCTATGCTTCCTGTCACTATGTCGCCAACGTAGTAGGCATTGCTTCTGAGCAGCGATACCTCCTCGGAATCAATGTTGCCTTTCAGCTTGCCGTCCAGATAGATATTTTTGGTTCTGACATTGCCTATGACCATCGACTCTGAATCGACGAGTATGCCGGATGTGGCGCGCATGTCGCCCTGCACCGTGCAGCCATACAGCCCGAGCTTCTCTCCGCGGACGTTGCCGCGAATCGCGCCCTGGATGTCTACCGCGCCTTTGGCTTTGACATCGCCGGCGATGCCGCCGTAAATCTCAATGTCGCCGTTCGTGGTGATATTGCCGTCCACATAGGCATCCTCTGAAATGACAGAAGTAGACCTGATGGAATTCTCGTTGTCCGACTTGCCGCTTGCGCCTGAATACGCCGACACATCCCCTCCGCTCTGGGATCCCCTCTGCGCGGAGGCCGCGTATCCTGCCTGGCCGACAGGTTCGGGTGCAGGCTGTGCCGCTTGTTCAGGTGCGGGCTGTGCTGCGGGTTCAGGACGCGATGCCGCAGTAACGGTATCTTCTTCTACATCGGACAAACTGAACATCTCGTTTTCCTCCTGCTGAATAATCTCGGGCGCTGCTTCCTGCACCGGCGGTTCGCTAGCGATTTCTTGAACCGGCGGCGCGGGCGTTTCGGCTGCGTAGCCGTCAGCGGAAGCCTCGTATGGTTCATAGGCCGGCAACGGCTCCATCGGTGTATCTGTGCCCGCATTGGGCGCGGGCGCTTCGGGAACAACGTACTGCGGCCCGGACTCTTGGACGGCTTCCTGGATAGGTGCTTCGGACGCCGCGGGAACCGCTGGCTCAGGCTTCTTCTTGCCGCGTCCGAACACGCCCTTAAACCTCTGCCCGAAGCCATCGGGTTTTTCTGTATTTTCCGGCTGGGCGGCCTCCCGCTCCACGGTGGGTTCGGCAGGAGCCGCGTATGCGGCATTCTCCGCAAGCTCTGTATCCGCAACGCCGTCTGTGGCAGCCGCTTCTGCGCTAACCGGAGTTTCCGTTATTGATATGTCCTTTGCCATGTCCGGTGTGCTGACGGATGTTGCATCTGCAACATCCGCTTCCGCGGGTTCGGCGCTTTCCGCCGCCTGCGTTGGCGGTACGAACGCGAAAGATTTTTTGGGCTTCGGCGCCGTGTCCGCCGCGGCGCTCTTGCTAGCCAATGGCTTGTATGAGAACGACGGGGGCGCGGGCGCCTCCGGCTCTGTGGGTGCTTCATCCGAAGCCGCGTCTACCTCGGCGCTCTTGCCGGCGAAGGGCTTGTATGAGAATGACGGGGGCGCGGGCGCCTCCGGCTCTGTGGGTGCTTCATCCAAAGCCGCGTCTACCTCGGCGCTCTTGCCGGCGAAGGGCTTGTATGAGAACGACGGGGGCGCGGGCGCCTCCGGCTCTGCGGGTGCTTCGCCCGAATCCGCGTCTACCGCGGCGCTCTTGCCGGCGAAGGGCTTGTATGAGAACGACGGGGGCGCGGGCACCTCCGGCTCTGCGGGCGCTTCATCCGAAACCGCGTCCGTAGCGGCGCTCTTGCCGGCGAAGGGCTTGTATGAGAACGACGGGGGCGCGGGCGCCTCCGGCTCTGCGGGCGCTTCGCCCGAAGCCGCGTCTACCGCGGCGCTCTTGCCGGCGAAGGGCTTGTATGAGAACGACGGGAGCGCGGAGGCCTCCGGCTCTGCGTTCGCGCCCTTCGAAGCCGCGTCCGCAGCCTGCGTTTCTTCGGCTGCTATCTCCGCGCCTGCGATATTCTCTGTACTTGACCCTGTATCGCTTGTGGCGGCGGCGTTGGCCGCGACTGCGACATCCGAAGCATCAACAGCCTCCTGCGAGTCCGCATGCGCAGGCACATCCCCGTAGGTGTGCGACTCGTACTCGAACTCATAGGCAGGCTTAGGAGCTTCCTCCTTGGCTTCCTCTGGTGATACAAACCCGAAAAACTCTAAAAATTTAGGCATAGATGTTCCATTCCCACCAATACAATTACTATAAATTATATTACAATAATATATAGTGTTGCGATACCTTGTCAAGCCCAATTCCAATATCGTAACATTACAACTATTATATCTACCCATTATTATAACAGAATTTTTTGGCAAATGGGCGATAAATGCAAAAGAAATGAGAAAGGAATAATTAGATGAAAGCGATAAGCGAAACGATCGGGCGGCAGCTGGCGCACAGGAGCGTGAGGGAGTTCACTGACAGGGCGGTGCCCGAGGAGGTTCTGGGCGCGCTGTTCGAGGTCATGAACCGCACGGCTACTAGCACGGGGCTGCAAAGCTACAGCGTGATACGGGTGACGGACGCGGGGCAGCGGCGGCGCGTGGCGGAGGTCTGCGGGCAGGAATACGTGGCGCGCGCGACAGAGCTGTTCATCTTCGTGGCTGACGCCTACCGCAATGGCGCAATCGCGCGGGCGAAGGGCTACGACGGCGAGGAGATCAGGGACATGGACCGCTTCTTCCAGGGGTTCACGGACGCGGCGCTCGCGGCGCAGAACCTGACGAACGCGGTGGAGTCGCTCGGGATGGGCGCGGTCTATTTCGGGAGCATACTGAACGATTCGCGGGCGATAATAGAAATACTCGGCCTGCCAAAGCACACTTTCCCTGTCGTGGGCGTGGGGTTTGGCTATCCCGCGCAGGAGCCGCAACTGAAGCCGCGCATGCCGATCAGCGTGAAGGTGTTCGAGAACAGGTACGAACTGCCGGAGGATTTCGAGGAAACCGTTGCGGCATACGATGAGGAAATGCGCGGGTATTACGACACGCGTGCGAACGGGCGCCGCTCGGATTCGTTCTCAGACCAGCTGGTGGCGCGGCTCGAAAACACGATAGACAACCGCGCGAAGATGCTGCGGGTGGTGCGCGAGCAGGGGTTCGAGCTGGGGGTGTGAGCTGGCGCGGGTGGATGGGCTACGTTACAGCAGCTCGTCGGTATTGCGCCGATTGTACAGAAACCGCCGAACTTCCATTACGTTACCTGTTACTACGTACCAGACCGTGAAATTATGTACGTATATGCGGTAATACGAATACTCACGCTCTTTTGCCGATTGGTATTTTTCAAAAGACGCGGGAGCCTTTAGCCGCTCTAATATTGCGGCTTCCGCGTCCGCGACCAACCTGTCGGCCGCATTGGGGTTATTCAGCCTATGCGCGATATAGTCCCACGCTTCGGACAGGTCAGCGTCAAATAACGGCAAATATCGGACAGTGTATTTTTTCAACCTGCTATACCCGATATTTGCCGAACACGTCTTCGTGCGTCAGGCGTTCGCCCGTCATGGCGGCGGCGCGGTCTGCCTCGTCCAGCTTCAACTCGATATCGTCAGTCAGTTCAGCGTATTTTTCCAAGCTGAGCACGACCATCGCGCCGTACCCGTTTTTCGTCAAATAGACTTCGTTGCCGCTGTTCACAATTTTTTCAATGCCAGGGAAATTGTTTCGCAATTCCGATACCGGCCTTATCTGTATCATAATAACCTCCGCTTCAATCGTTTATCATGATTTTATCATAATTTTATCAACGAGTCAAAGGCGTTTTTCAACGTTGTTTTTTTATGACGCATCACGGGCGTGAGCGATTGGGAGCGGAGCGTACTAAAAGTACGTGCGCCTGGGATGTGCGTCGGCTTCGCTTCCCAGCTGCACCTAATCGTGAGCAGCAACGACGCACTGCGGAAAACAGGCGGCGCTTACGCGCCGCAGAGGTTTCTCAGTTCACCCCACCGCCTATCCACGCCGTCCTGTATCTGCTCTATCAGGTGTTCGTTGCCTGGCTTGAACAGGTGCTTGAAGCGGCCTTGCATTTTCAGGTAGTCCTCTACGGGGAGCTTTTTCTTCGGCTCGTAGTTCAGCACCCATTCGCCGTCTATTACTTCGAACAGCGGCC
>JAIRPC010000013.1 GCA_031257215.1 Eubacteriales Family XIII. Incertae Sedis bacterium | reverse complement strand
GACGCGTTCTCCGTGTCCATCGGCAACGGCATGAGCATGCCGCGCGGCGGCGCGAAAAGCGCGGTCGCGACAGCGGCGGCATTCGGCATATTCCAGGCGCTCATGCCCACGCTCGGCTGGCTGGTAGGCAGCACCTTCGCGGGGTATATCGACGCGTACGACCATATCATAGCGCCCGCCTTGTTGGCATTCATCGGCGGCAAGATGCTGTTCGAGGGCATCCAGTCCGTGCGGGCAGGGCTCAAAACGCCGCCCGAAAAAGAGCTGCGGCTGGGCGCGCTGCTAGTGCAGGCGGTGGCCACGAGCATAGACGCGCTCATCGTAGGCGTAGGCTTCGCAACGGTAGGAATCAGCCAGGCGGAGCTGGCCAAGGCGGCGCTCCTGATAGGCGCGGTGACGTTCGCGCTCTCGCTCGCAGGGGTGATGGCAGGCAAGCGGGTAGGCGGACTGCTAGGTCCCAAAGCCGAAATCCTCGGCGGCCTGGTGCTGCTGGGCATTGGGTTAAAAATTTTTATCGCGGGGTGACAGCTATCGCCCCAATGCAAAGGGGCTGTCCCTTTGCGGCGACAGCCCCTTTTTGCCTTTGACGCTATATGATGTTATTTGACTTTTTTAGAAGTCTTTGTCTTGCTCCAACTGCTGTAATATGGCACCTTTGCGACCGTCTTGTAAGACCTTATCTGAACCTGGTATGTCTTGCCTTTTTTCAGGCTCTTGACAGTCACGGATTTTTGCTTCGCGGAAACGGTCTTGGTTATCCACTTTTTAGCGCTATTCAGCTTGTAGCGGACCTGGTATTTTGTCGTACCGGCGAGCTTCTTCCACTGCACCGTCAGGGATTTGGAGCCGGCCTTGACCTTCGTTATCGAGGGGGTCTTGGGGTTGATGTTGAAGCTCACGGCTTTCTGCCCCTTGTACTTGCCGATCCCCTTGATGGTTACCGTCGCCTTGCCTACGTTTTTGTTGTCCGCGTAGGCGGCGGTGTAGTCCGCGCCCGCTTTCAATACGGTGCTTCCCATTTTGACCGTTACAGCCGGGGTCTTGGGCTTGCCGTCGTATACCTGCGCCTTGGGCGCTGTTACGGTGGCCCCCGCGATATCCGCGGCGGCGGTTTCGGTGTCCTTGCCGCCGCCTGCCTGGGGCTTGGCGTTGACGGTGATGCTCAGGGTCACCGTGTCGGAGCCGAGATAGTTCTTCGCCGTCACATCAAATTCGAACGTGCCGGCCTTTGTCGGGGTTCCTGACAGGGCGCCGCTGTGGTAGTCGATTTTGAGCCATTTCAGCGCCGGGTCGCGGTCCGTTATGCTCCAATCCAGCGTGGGGGAGTGGTCCATGTCGCCCGTTACCGTAAAGGCGTAGGGCGCGCCGACCCCCGCGTTGCCGACCTGGTCAGTGACGATGGAGGGCTTCTCCATTGTGTAGCAGATCTCGCCGCCGACCACGGTCATCAGCGCGTTGATGTCCTTGATGTCGGAATCCTCAGTCACGCTTTCGTCGAAATAGTCCCTGTCAAGCACGGCGAAGTCCGCCAGCTTGCCCACTTCGAGCTGCCCCAGCTGATCCTCCACCTGCTGCCCATACGCGCCGCCATAGGAATAGTAGTGGAGCGCTTCGGCCCTTGTCACGCGCTCGTCGCTGGCCTTGCTGATGGACGTCGTGATGGGGTTCCACGGCACGCCGATGCCGCGCGGGGATTTCTGCGCTTTGCCATCCCTGTCCATCCTTGTGACGCCCGCGGACAGGCCGTGATACGGGTTCAGAAGATCCACAGACCAGTCGGTGCCGTTGGCGATAACCATGCCAGCCTTGATGACCTTGCGCCACGCATAGGAATATTGGAGCCTCGCTTCGCCTACCCTGTCGCCCGCCATTGACATATCGGACGTGGCATGCACGAACTGCATGGAGGCCGTGAGGTTGATGGCCGCCGAGGACAGGATGGATTCCTTGGTCGAAAGGATTTGGTAATGCTCGATCCTCGGGCGGATGCCCAGCGCCTCTACTTCGTCCCTGTCAAAGAACCCGTCTGAATCCTTCGTAAGCCCTTTGTCGTTTTCCAGATACCTCGATACGGCGTTGATGTACTGCTCATTCGCAACGTCGCCGATGGAGTGGCAGGTGGGCGTCCAGCCCGCGTCAAAATTGCGCTTTACGATCTGGTAGACCTGCTCGTCCGAAAATCTCTCTGACGCGCCCACATAGTCTGGGGCATTTCCGCTGGCGACGGCATCTGAATACGGCTGCTTCAGGCGGGCGCCGCGCGAGCCCAGCGCGCCGTCGAGAGCGGTCTTGGTATGCGATACGGTCAGTTTGCCTTTCGGGTCGATGAGCGGGGCAGTCCCTTGATTGTTTCTGTAATTCACATCATCCTGGGTATCGTCGCCTTGGCTCGTTCCGTTCTTGACCGCGATAAATGCGCGCGCCTTCATCTTGCCCTCGGCGATCAGCCTCTTGTAGCGGAGAATAGACTCTTCTGTCGCGCCCGCTTCCGAAAAGCTCGTGATGCCGTAGCTGAGAAGATACTTGTCCGCGCTCAAAGCGTCCCTGTCAGGGCTGGCGCTGGCGGATGCGTTCGTTTGATAGCTGGCGTACTCATTCACGGTGCCCATAGCGCCGTCTATGAAAATCCCGGTAGCCATGCCTTTCGCGTCGCGGATGATGACGCCGCCGTTGGGGTCCGCATACAGCAGGTTGCCCTGTATGTTGATCGGCCAGGCTTTTGGGTCGGCAGGCCCTGGGACCAGCACGCCGTTTTTCACTGTGCCGCCGCCGTAGGGCGACATCCTCAGCGCCATGGAGTTGGCCCAGTTGGCATGGTTGTCTGTCCTGGTCAGCACGACAGGGTTATTCGGGGAGACCTTATCCAGATCTTCTTTGGTCGGGAAATCTTTCTTGCCGCCGTTCCATGTGTCCAGCGTCTGGTTCCATCCAGTTGCCGTGATGCGCGCGCCAGCAGCGGCTTTTGCGACCTCGTTTTTCACTATGATCTGGATCTCGGCCAGGGGCTTCCAGAAGATATCGGGCGAATAGCGCGTGGCGCCGCCCCTTTCAAAGTGAAGATGGCTGTCGTGAAGCCCGGGTATGACGGTCTCCTTTTTCAGGTTTATCCAAATCGCGTCAGCCCCCTGATCCAAAGCCGATCCGATTTCAACCCCTTCCGCCGCTTCCTCTGCCGCTATCCACTGCGCCAGGCCCAAAGTCGCGTCCGAATCGTCCAGATACTTGATTTCCTGGTCGAGCGTGACCATGACGGTGGCTTTGTCGAACTTGCCCTCATCATCGTTCGCCTTGTTGCCTGGGTCAGTCATTTTTGTGTAGATGTTGCCGTTATAGAATACATAGTAAATGTCTTTGTCGTAGGCGCCTTGCTGTTGCAGGGCGGTCTGTGGCTTGAATTTGCCGGCGGGCACTTCGGCTGCGGAAGCGATGCCGCCTCCCTGCGGAAAACTTGTGGTGAGCAATGTAAAAACCAATATTGCAACGATAGCAAATGCCTTTTTTCTGCTTTTTAACATAGATCCAATCTCCTTTGATATGCTCTGCCCGGGCGCTTGCGCGGAATGATTGACAAAATCCTAGTTGCTCTAAACTGCACAATCACCCGATTCCTCCATTGCCCCGATTGTTATGGAGTCGGAGCTCTCCGTTTTCAGCCTCGCCGCAGGGCATTCATATCATGCCGCAGGGCGAATAGGCGAAGCGTGCGCGTGGCGCATTTATCCAGACATAGTCATCTCCTTTCCTGCATCTGCCACGCCTTATATCAAGATGCCGATATTTCATCAGCCGCTATATAATAGTAGGTTTCGCCGCTTTCAACGTAGCATTTCATAACGCCGTCAACCACGATTTTCGTAAGTTTCTCAGGATAGTCATTGGGGAAGGAATGTTCCCCGTTCCATATGAATTCAAAGACAGGCTGGCAGCATCCCGCGTGATTGTCCACAACAACGCTATGTATGTAACTGTCAGTATTGTAATTGTTGGCCACTTCATACTGGCCTTTTACTTTCAGCGCCATGCCCAGATATTGAGCGGGGTCTTCAAAAATTCGATGTGCCACTTCGGCGGCAGCCACTTCGTCAAAGCCAGTCAGATCCACGCCAAGCCCGCTTTTGACCGTTTCGCTTCCGATGCGCGCTTTGGCTCTGTCCGCGCCAGGCTGGTCAGGTTGTGTTGGGTCGTCCGCAGCGCCCTTGGCAGCCACCTGGCCGTCAGTGCTTGACTTGGCTGCGTTGCTTGAACATCCTGACACAAATGCCATTGCTATTAAGATAGCCAAAAGAATAGGAAATAACTTTTTCACGATAACCAACCTCTTTCCACCATCAACGCTCCCTTGGAAAACACACAATATCCAAAAGGGAACAAAACTAGTTGCTTCAATTATATCGGCTAATTTGGGCATCGTCAACCGCTGTGTCATGTGCTGGTATTTTAAGTTCCATTGCCCTAAGAGATGAATATATTAGCGGTTGAACTGGAGCCTATTTCGCCACCTTGTATCTGCTCCTGGCTAGGGCGGGGCCTCTGGCGTAGCGGGCCCTTCTTTGCTTTTTCTCTTGGTCGCGCCTTATGCTGTCGCGGAGCTTCATTGCGAAGAACATCACGATGATGATGCCTACCCCCGCTATTATGTAGCTGTAAAATTCCTTGCTCATAGGCTATCGCTCCGCCATATCACAGCACCGCGTTCAGGAAGCTGCGCAGGCGTTCGGTCTGCGGGTTTGCCAGCACCTGCTCCGGCGGGCCTGATTCCAGTATCGCGCCGTCCGACAGGAAGATCACCTGCGACGCCACCTCCCGCGCAAAGCCCATCTCGTGCGTCGCTATGACCATAGTGATGTTGCGCTCGGACAGGCGGCGTATCGCCGCCAGCACCTCGCCTGAAAGCTCGGGGTCGAGTGCGCTCGTCGGCTCGTCAAAGCAGAGGATGTCGGGCTTCATGGCGAGCGCGCGGGCTATCGCCACCCGCTGCTGCTGCCCGCCCGAAAGCTCATGCGGGTACGAGTCCATCTTGTCGGCCAACCCGACCTGCGCCAGTATGCCGCGCGCTTCTTCGCGTATCCGCGCCAGTATGCGCGCCTTGTCCGAGGCGTAGCCCGGCTCGTCCCTCGCCAAAAGCTCGGGCGCCAGGGTCACGTTGCCGAGCGCTGTGTACTGCGGGAACAGGTTGAATTGTTGGAATACCAGCCCGAAATGCAGGCGCTTCTTGCGTACGCCCGACTCGGTGTGCGTAGACGGGTCGGCGGCGTCGAACAACACCTCGCTATTCACGCTTATCGTCCCGCCGTCGGGCTGTTCGAGAAAATTCAGACAGCGCAACAGGGTGGTCTTGCCGCTCCCCGACGAGCCGATCAGCGCGAGCGACTTGCCGCGTTCGAGCGAGAAGCTGACGCCCTTCAGCACCTCTGTCCCGCCAAACCTCTTGTGTATGTTACTCGCTTCCAGTATCGCCATTGCCGTTTCCTAGTTAACTATAATAATGTTATCGTAACCCGCAACCCAGACCATCGGTTCCGTCCGCTCCCGCTCACGCCCGAAAATACCCAAGCCTGCGCTCCGCCGCGCCGAACAGCAGGGTCAGCACGCCGCAGAACAGCAGGAAGAACACCCCGCTGTAAAACAGAGGCCAGATGATCGCCTGCCCTGAGATGTATTGCTGCGCGAACATGATGATCTCCTTGTTCGCGATAACGCGCATGAGCGCGGTGTCCTTCACGAGCGTGATGATCTCGTTGCTCATTGGAGGAATGATGCGCTTGACCACCTGCAACAGGATGACCTTGAAGAATATCTGCGATTTCGTCATGCCCAGCACCTGGCCCGCCTCGTACTGCCCCTTGGGGATGCTCTCGATGCCGCCCCTGTAAACCTCCGAGAAATACGCCGTGTAGTTGATGACGAAGGCTATCACCGCCGCGTCCATCCGTTCCGGCGGGCTGACGTTCAGCAGCAGCCCCGGCACAAAGAACACGACGATGATTTGCAGGAGCAGCGGTGTGCCGCGGACGATCCACACGAAGGTCTTGCTGACCACCCGCACCGCGCGATAGCGGCTCATGGAGCAGAGCGCCAGGCCCAGCCCGAGCGGCAGCGAGAACAGGAGCGTCACCCCGAACACGATACAGTTGAGCTTGAAGCCCTCTATCAGATTGATGGTTACATCCGCTAATCCCGCGCCCATTCCGTTTTTTCCAATAATATAGTCTGCGCTTGGTTTGTGTCCGCCTATTGCGCCTGGTTGGACAACAGCGATGCGGTCAGCTCGTATTTTTGCGCTATCTCATCCAGCGTGCCGTCCTCAGTCAGCTCCTTCATCAGCTTGTTCAGCTCGGGGGCAATATCGCTGCCGGGCCTGAACCCTACCGCGTATTCCTCGGGGACAAGCTCCACGCCCGGTGCCATCAAAAGGTCGCTGTAACTCGTTCCCTCGCCCACCATTGACTTCGCGAGGGTGTAGTCGAGGATAGCGACATCGGCCGTGCCTGACTTCACCTCCATGAGCGCGTCGGTCTGCTTGGTCACGGATGTATACGCGGCGCCTTTCAGCGCCGAATCGGTCGCGATAACAGCGCCCTCTCCCGCCGAGCCCTGCTCCGCGACGACGCTGCCGCCCGCTATGTCTTCAATCGTCTTGTATTTGTCCTTGTCGGCAGCCCTGATGACGGCCACCTGCATATTCTTCATGTAGCTGTCCGTGAACAGTATCTCCTTTTTCAGCTCCTCCCTGACGGTGAAGCCGTTCCACACGCAGTCGATATTCTTGGATTTCAGCTCGACCGCTTTCATGTCCCAGTCTATCTCAATGAACTCAGCCTTGACGCCGAGCTTCTCGCAGACCGCCTGCGCGAACTCCGTGTCGAAGCCGATCAGCGTCTTGCCGTCCTTGTCCCAGTAGTTCATGGGCTTGAAGATGGTGATTCCGATCTTCATGGTGCCATTCGCCTTGACATAATCAAGGTCGCTGCCGCCGTCCCCAGCTGGCTCCGTGGCCTGCGTGTCCGCCGCCGCAGGGGTGGCATTTTCGCCCGCTGCGTTAGCATTGTTGCCGTCGTCCTTTTTCTCGCCGCCCGCGCCGCAGCCAGCCAGCGCCATCACCAACGCCATCACCAACGCCAAAAGCACGACCAACGCCATTCTCGATTTCTTATTCATAATTCTTCGCTCCTTAATTCCTCTTTTGTACAAGCTATTTGTCTATTGCCCCGCGCGAATCCGCCCCGCGCGAAACCCGGTATGCCGCGTTAACGCGACGCACCGCAAAAGCCATTATACATTAAATCCAAATATGATACAATTGTTGTGGAACAGGTATTGTATAAAGGAAAGGGAGAATCAAAATGGCAGAACACAAAGCTTCGGGGCACAGGCAATATCGCAGAATGATTATCGCGCTCGCCGTCGCCGGCGCGCTTGTTTTGGCGGAACTTCCCCTCGGGGCGCTCGGCGCGGGGCAGGCTACGGACGGCGCTGTGGGCATCGTGTACGCTGACGAGGCGGCTACGGGCGGCGCGGTGGCACCCGTGGGCATAGCGTCCGCGGTGGTCAGCGCGGTGAAGCCCGTCGCATATAATGGAAAGCAACAAATGCCGAAGCCCGCGGTGACGCTGGCGGGCAAGACCCTCGCGCTCGGAACGGATTACACCCTCTCCTACAAGAACAACAAATTGCCGGGGACCGCGACCATCATTGTTACCGCGAAAGGCGGCGCGTATACGGGGCAGAAGACAGCGAATTTCAAAATTATTATCAAAGCTCCGAAAGCGCCCAAGGCGAAAGTTATTGGCAAAAACCTGAAACAGATCAAATTCTCGTGGAAAAGGGTGAGCGGGGCGAGCGGCTACAAGCTCTATTACGCGTCGAACAAGTCCTTGACAAAGGCGAAGCGGGGCAAGACGCTGAAAGGCGGCAAGCGCACGAGCTTCGAGATAGACCACCCCTACTACAAGCGCAATTATTATTTCAAGGTGCGCGCGTACAAGACCATCAAGGGCAAGAAATATTACAGCGACTACACCGAGGTGCGGCTGCTTAGGACCAAGAACTTGAAATGGGTCCTCGTTGACCTGAGCAAGCAGAAAACTTACTGCAAATTGGGGAAAAAGACAAAAAAGACCTACGTGATCTCGTCGGGCAGGAGCGCGACGCCGACGGTCAGGGGCACGTACTACATCTATTTGAAGCGCAAGATACACACAATGGTCGGCTATGAGAACGGCAGGAAGATCTACGAAACGCCAAACGTCAGGTGGATCTGCTACTTCGTCGGCGCCTACGCGTTCCACGCCACCTACTGGCACAACAATTTCGGGCACCCAATGAGCCACGGCTGCGTCAACATGCGCACAAACGAAGCCAAATGGCTATACAAATGGGCGCCAATGGGAACAAAGGTCAAGGTGCAGAGGTAGGGGGCGCGGAGCAGACGAACGCATACACGGCTTGACAAGTGTCACGTAACACGTTATAAATAATATTATGATAGTAAGCTTTTCCGACAAAGCGACAGAGGAACTGTTTCAGAGCGGTAGTGCCGCACCGAAAAAGATCCCCGGCGATATCAGGGCTAGGATACTGCGGAAATTAACCCTTATCGACAGTGCGACACGAATCGATGACTTGATGGTGCCGCCAAGCAACAGGCTACACAAGCTTGACGGTAACAGGGCAGGGCAATATTCCGTATCCGTGAATATGCAGTGGCGCATCTGCTTTCGATTTCAGGATGGCGATGCGTACGATGTGGAGTTTTGCGATTATCACTGATGAAAGGATATGAAATGCGTAAGAGCAGGACGAAAAGAAAACCGATACACCCAGGAGAAATTTTGCGCGAGGAATTCATGGCTGACTATGGCCTGTCCGTTAGCGACTTGGCTACTGCCATCGGGGTTTCCCGTCAGTCCGTGAATGAGCTTGTGCGCGAAAAAAGGAGTCTTTCCACAGAAATGGCTCTGCGGCTTGCGGCTTGCTTCGGCAACTCCCCCGAGCAGTGGCTGAACATGCAGAGGGCTCTTGACCTTTGGCAAGCAGAGTGCTTGCTCGCAAACAGAAACGTATCAATAAAGCCTATCGCGGTATAGGTCGCGCAACATTGGGCCTGCGTTGTTGTTCACTATTAATATGCCATTCAGATCAGCCACACAGTGACGCGCCAATATTCGGCAGAACTAAAAAACCATTTTAGTGCTGCCGAATGTTATTGCTTTGCCAAGCGCGCCCGCCACGTCACTGCGCCCCTTGCTCGTCCTTTTTCTCCGGGTGTTTCTCCAAATGCCTCGCCCTGATGCGGCGCACGAGCCTGACTATGAGCCACGCGATAATGAGCAGGACTATTATCAGCGCGAGAACGGGCACCAAGCCCGCCAGGAACACCGCCGCGTTTTGCAGGAATTTGCCGACGCCCGTGGCCGACATTGAGAACGCGTCGGAGGCGCGGCTACCGAGCGGTTCGCCGTCCTTGCCTATCGTTTCGGGTGTGATGATCTCGTTCAGGTACAGATCGACGGTCGCGTAGTCCACCAGCTGGTCAAGCCTGCGCTTTTCGCCCTGGTACTGGTCGAGCTCGAGCAACACGTCGGACAGTTCCTTCTCGAACGCCACTATGTCTGCCGCCTTGGTCGCGCTCTTGATATACCCCGTCAACCGCTCTTTTCTCATGGTCAGCATTTCGATGCGCGCCTCGGTGTCAAAATACTGTGACGTGAGATCCTCCGAGGACTTCCCCTTGTCCACCACATCCCCGACCTTCTCGACCTCCGCGAGGAATGAGTCGTAGCCGTTCACGGGGATTCGCAGCGACAGGTAAGAGCTGCGCCCCTCGGCCGGCGTTTCGTATGGGTAGGCGTGGGATTCCTCGCTTGCCACGTACCCGCCCGCCCCTGAGACCAGGCGCATGATTTTTGTGTAGTCCGCGTCGTATTTTTTCGTGTCCAAGGTGTATGTGGCGCTGAACGTGATCTTGCGGCTCGAGCCTGCCGCGCCGCCGCCGTTAGCGCCCGCCGGTTGGCTTTGGCTCGCGGACTGTCCCCCATCTGCCGCGGCATCGCCCGCCACCTCCGAAGCCTCGGGTGCGGTGCCCATGACGGGGCTATCCGCGGACTGGTCCGCCACGCTGTCCTCCGCCGACGCAGGCTCGCTGGTGCCAATCTCACTGCCGCCGCCGGAACCGCAGGCGGCGAACGCCATCACCGCCAGCACCAGTGCGAGCAACAAAGCCATCCTACGCATTTTGCCGATTTTCATGCCATGCCTCCTAACTGTTCACTTAGGGTCTAAGCCCCTTTGCCCTATGTCACGAGTATATCACATCTGCCGCCATGCCGTTCCTGCCATATAGCCGTCGGCGCGGGGATTGTCCCTGCCGCATGGCCGCAAACGCAACAATTCTTCCAATAATAGTAGAGGGATATAACGCCGCCTTTGGGTGCATAAAAATCGCAGTTTTTTAGCGGAAACTAGATGTACTTATTCTCAATCGCGACGCGTATGAGGTCGAAGGCGTTCACCGTGCCCAGCTTGGCGTGGAGCATCTCTATTACCGCCTTTACCGTGTTGATGGAGATGTTTTGGCAGGCCGCTATCTCCGAGCGGGAGAAGCCGTTCGCCAGGTCGAGCAGCACCGCCGCCTCGCGATCCGTGAGCGCGGAGCATGACACTATCCCGTTCGTGTCGTTGTAGCGCGCTATCGTGTGCGACTGGCGCTTCGCGAAGGTCGCCGCCAGCCTATTGATGTTTTTCAGCCATTCGTCCGGGAGGGTGCAGCCATTCCGTATCGCCGCCGCCGTGAGGGTGCGCATGTCCTTGCCAAGCTCGATGAACGGCGTGAGCAGGCCGTTCGGCAGGGCGGCCTCATATGCTTCCCCGAGCGACGCGTACGCCGCCGCCTTGTCTTTCATCTGATATTGCACGCAGGCCTCCATGGCGAGCATCTCAACCCGCCCGAACAACACCGATTCGCGCTGCTTCATTTCGTCAATATACGAGAGCAGGCGCGTGTAGTCCTTGTTAAGGTAACAATACCGCGCCCGCATTTGGTTGCTGAAATTCTCCAAATAGCATACGTGGCCGTAGTCCTCGAATTCGCCGCGCAGCCACTCCGGGATTTTTTCGGGCTGTTGCAGGGTGTAATAGTACCAGCCTGACGCTATGTCGCGCGTTACGTACCTGTGCGCGTAATCGCCCTCGTCCGTCTGCTCCGATATCTCCCCGAAAATCCTCTCGGCGCTTGCGGCGTTACCTTGCAGGAACGCAATGCGCATCAGGTATATGAGGCTGCGGTTGGCTGTTTCAAACTGCCTGTGCTCACGCGCCTTTTTTAGAGCCGTGGAGAAATTCACCTCCGCGCCCTTGAGGTCGTTGCGGAAGAACGACAGCTCGCCCTTTGCGGCGCTGTCCTCCCCGCTCATGGCGCCGCCGAAGCAGCTCGACACGAAGCCCACCGTCCGCGTCAGCGCCGCCATGTACTCCGCGGGCGCTTCCTCGCGGGATTCGCCGACCATCAAAAACCAAGGCCCGACATGGCGCTCCGCAAGCTGCCCCGCCCGCAGCTCTGGCAGCGGATGCCGTTTCAGGCAATCGTTTTGCAGCTCGAAATATTTGTCGAAATCATAATTGCCGTCCGTCGTACACCTGAGCGAACGCAGTACGCCCAGGCAGTAATATATGCAGCCGAGCGCACGATCCCTGAACGCGTCCTCCGGCATGGCCGCGTATTTCGCCCTGTATTTTTCGAGCAGGGCACAGGCCTCCTTCAACCGCCCACAGCAGAGGGCGGCGCGCATATGGATGAACGACGAAAATTCCACCGTGTCAAACACCCTGGCAGGCGCGCGCTCGAATATGTCGTAGGCGAGCCGCGCAAGCTCCGCAGGTATCTGCGCGGGCTGGTCCAGCAGTATGGCGGTGATCTCATCATACCCGCCTGTTTTCTCATAATAGGTTATGGCTTCCAGCGCGAGCCCGTTGCTGGCGCACCAGTTGCCGCATTTTTGGTAAGTGTCGAGCGTTTCGCTCTTGCTCAAAAGATTGCGCCTTTCCCTGAATAGATCCAAAAACAGATGGTTGATGTAATAGACGTTCAGATAGGCGTCGTAACGAATATACGAATTTAGCTGCTCAATTTCGGGCAGCAGCCTATCGTCACCAGCCAAATCGTTCACGAGGTCAGCGGCCAGGTGGTCTACCGGATCCGCTGACTGGCGGTCTATCAGGGAAAGGCGCGTCAAAAAATGCCGCAACCCCTCTGAAATGTCCAAAGAAATATCATGCTCCATCATCTGGAATATGTTAAGCCGCAGGGCGCGCCCCGCGTATGATTCCCGCACCGGCTCCTTTATGAGGAAGCTAGAAACCACGTTGACTGCGGGCATCCAGCCCCTTGTGTCGCGGAGTATGTTGCAGGCGCGCTGGGAGTTCATGGAAATCCCGCGCTTTTTCAAATAGGTTATTAATTCTAATTCTGTTAAACACAGGGTTTTCTCGTCGATATTCGCAACGAGGTCGTTAGCGATGAGCCCCGACAGGTTTATCACCGGCTCCATCCGCGAAATAAGCACAAACGTGAAAGCGGG
>JAIRPC010000007.1 GCA_031257215.1 Eubacteriales Family XIII. Incertae Sedis bacterium | reverse complement strand
ATCATGGCTATGAAGCCCTCGTATTTCATGGTCAGATAGGTGACGATCTCCTGGTCGCCGTAGCGCTTCTCCCCTATGCAGCTGACCTTCAAGGGCTCCTGCCCGCCGCACAGGAAATCCAAAACCGCAATGTCGTGTACCGCCAGATCCCACATGGCGTTCATGTCCTTTTTGATGTGCGGGCCGAGATTCGCGCGGCTCGATTCGAACGCGATAAGCTCGCCAAGCCCGCCGCTGTCGTATATCTCCTTGATGCGCCGAATGAAAGGGTTGTACACGAGGATGTGATCCACCTGCAACACCGCCCCATGCTTCTGCGAAAGCTCTTTCAGCGCCAGCGCGTCGTCCAGGCTCGTCGCCATAGGCTTTTCCATGAACAGGTGCCTGCCCGACGACAGCACTGCCCTGGCGGCGTTCTGCCCCGCCTCGTTCCGCAGGGCTATGGCGCAGGCCTCCACGGAAGCGTCGCCTATCGCCTCATTGTAGTCCGAAAAATACCTCACCCTGTCGCCGTAGATGGAGCGCGCCCTTTCGAGCTGCCTCTCGTCGATATCGCAGATGCCGTAGAGGTTCAGCCCGCCGCACCTGAATATATTCCTGGCTATGTTCGGCCCCCAGTAGCCAAAGCCTATCAGCACCGTGTTTATCATTTTGCCCGCCTGTTCATGTCCGCAATTCATCCGACTATCATTTTCCTGTAATTTTTCTACCTGTAATATGACCTGATGGCATCTATTATATAGGCCTGCTCGTCGTCCGTCAGCTCCGGAAAAATGGGCAGGCACACGGAGCGGGCGCAGGCGGCCTCTGCGGCGGGCAAACAGCCCTCGGAATAGCCGAGGAACGAGAACGCCTTTTGCAGATGGAGCGGCACAGGGTAGAACGCGCCCGTGCCGATGCCCTTTTCGCCCAGGTGTTCCGCAAGCCCGTCCCTGTCCTCCGCCAGCACGGCGTATTGGTGCCAGCACGATACGCTTCCCGCGCTGTCGCCCGCGGGAAGCGCGAGCGGCGTTGGCGCCAGCTCCTGCGAATACCGTTCCGCTATCGCCCTGCGGCGGCTGTTGTAGCCATCAAGCAACGGCAGCTTCACATTCAGCGCCGCCGCCTGTATGCTGTCCAGCCGCGAGTTGTCCGCAATGAGGTAATTGAAATATTTGTACGGGTCGTAGAGCGCGGTCGCCTCGCACTGCCCCGCAAGCTCCCCGCCGACATCCATGCCGAGCAGCCTCGCGGCTTCAAGCCCCGTTTTCCCGCCGCCGTGCGATTTGTACGCGCGGACGATAACCGCAAGACGCCCGTCCCCTGTCGCCACCATGCCGCCGTCGCCAATGCCTCCGAGGTTCTTCGTAGGATAGAACGAAAATGCCGCGATATCGCCGAGAGTCCCACAGCGCTTGCCCTTGTACTGTGCGCCTATGGCCTGGCACGCGTCCTCAATGACCTTGACTCCCTGCTCGCGCGCCAGCTGGTTGATATCGTCCATCCGCGCGGGGCGGCCGAATATGTGTACGGGCATGATCGCCTTGGTCCTGGCCGTCAGCCTCGCGCCGATCTGCGCGGGGTCTATGGTGAAATCGTCCAGTATGTCGGCGAAAACAGGCGTAGCCCCGACCGCGCTTATCGCCTCTGCGGAAGCGAAAAACGAGAAAGCGGTGGTTATCACCTCGTCGCCGCGGCCGATGCCGCAAGCCCTCAGCGCCAGTTCCAGCGCGGCCGTGCCGCTGCCGCAGGAAACTATATGCTCCGCGCCCAGGTACTCCGACATGCCGCTCTCAAAATCCCTGACGGCGGCGCCCTCGACATAGGCGCCGGATTGCAGAACATCCAGCAACGCCCCGCCCATAGCCTCGCGCAGCGCCTCATGCTGTCTTGATAAATCGAAAAATGGTATGTTCAAGCCCGATACCTCTGACATCTAATCAAAAAACGCTATACGCCCCGCAATCATCTAGCATTGCGAAGCAGTTATAATTATATCACAGCCCGCAGCGCATGGTTTCAATAACCTCGGCTCAAATTGACTCAGCCGTGTGCTGATGATATAATATAGCATATTTAAAAATAACTTTTAAATATGCGAGGTTAATATGTATATAGAGCGCAAACAAGAGCAGAGAATCGAAAAACTGATGCGGCATTTTCCTGTGGTGGCTATCGTTGGCCCAAGGCAGAGCGGCAAATCGACATTGGCGAGGAAGCTCATCTCGGGGATGGACGGCGCGGTGCATCTGGATCTGGAACGGCCGTCCGATTTGGCGAAGCTGAACGACCCAGAGCTTTATTTCGGAACAGCGGGCATGGCGCTGTACTGCCTGGACGAAATACAGCGAAAGCCCGAGCTGTTCCCGGTTATTCGGACTTTGGTTGACGCAGCAAACAGGAACGGACAGTTTCTGATGCTTGGATCGGCATCCAGGGACTTGTTGAAGCAGTCATCGGAGACCCTCGCGGGGAGGATTGCGTATGTGGGGCTATCGCCGCTGCTGGTCTCCGAGCTTGCGGAAAGCGCCGAGTTCTCGATTTCGCGGTATATAGAGCGGGGCGGGTTTCCGCGCAGCTTTCTCGAAGACGACCCCGAGATGTCGGCGGCTTGGCGAGACAACTTTATTTCGACGTTCCTGAACAGGGATCTATCCCAGTGGAAGTCTTTCACGCCTGCCACAATGGAACGGATGTGGAGGATGCTAGCCCACAACAACGGCCAGACCGTGAACTACTCCGCCCTTTCATCGTCGCTGGACGTGAGCAACGTGACCGTCAAGAACTATATCGACCTGCTTGCGAGTACGTACATGCTTGATATAGTCCCGCCCTGGCATTCAAACCTCGGCAAGAGGCTAATAAAAGCGCCAAAGGTGTACGTGGCGGACAGCGGAATAGCCGCGTCGCTCCTTGGGCTGCGCGGATATGACTCTATGGTGGCGCATCCGGCGATAGGCGGCATATGGGAGCAGATAGTTTTGAGGGAACTGAAAGCGGTTTTCCCCAATGCCGAATTCGCCCATTACAGGACTGCCAAGGGGGCGGAGGTCGATTTTGTGGTTCGCAACGGGCAGGACGTATTCTGCGTGGAGTGCAAGTTTTCCCTTTCGCCTAAGCTCTCGCGGGGCTTCCACAGCGCACTAGATGACATCAGGCCAAGAGCTTCGCTTGTTGTAACGCCTGGCGGCGAAACGTTCCCGATGGGTGATGCCATTGAGGCGGTGGGGATAACTAAGCTCGCGGGCCGAGCGCCTGAAATGGCGGTGTAGGCATACAAAATATCGGTGCAGGGGAAGTTCCAGTTTAAACGATAACTCAATCGCGGCGCAGCCTCGCCATCTCGCGGAAATGCCCCAGCTCGGTTGTTTTCAACGCCCTCAGCACTAGCACGTACACTGCCACCGCTATGAGCGCGGTCGCGCCGAGCAGCACCATGCGCGGCATTATCCACGAGTTTGCCGCCGCCAGCGCCATCACGCCGAAATAGAGCGGGGTGGTGCCGCCCACGCTGACAGCCGAAGCCAGCAGTATCCGCGCGAATTTCCGCGCGAGCCCGCGACCCGCCAGTTCACGGTGCCCCCTCCTGAACGCCAGCATGAGCAACGAGGCGTTCACCGCGTGAGACGCGCTGGTCGCGAGCGCCAGACCGACGTTGCCGAGCGGCCCGACGAGCAGGATATCCAGCGAGATATTGACCGCGATCGCGGCCAGCGACATCAGCATAGGCGCTTTCATCTGCTTGCGGCTGTAAAACGCGTAGACCATGTAGTCCGAAACCATATAGAACACAGCCCCGGGCGCCAACGCCATGAAGGCCCGCCCTGTCAGCGCGGTGGACGCGTCCGAAAACATGCCCCTCTCGAAAATTATCTGTATGATCTGGTTGCTGTAAATGAGGCACGCTAGGGCGACAGGCACGCCTATGATGAGCATGATGGCGATGCCGCGCGTGAAAAGCTCCCCGAACCTGTCGTTGTCGCCAAGCGATATGGCCTGCGTCATCTTCGGGTATATTATCGAGCTTATCACGGATGCGCTTATTGTTACCATTGTATTGACGAGGAAGGTGGAATATTGCAGCGACGACACATTGCCAGTGGACAGGCCGCTTGCGAGGGTGTTGTCCACGAACGCGCAGATCTGCGCCACAGAGCTGCCGACGAATATTGGCATGGCCAGCGCGAATATCTGCCGAACTGTTCCTGTTACATGAAAATCGGGCGTGTACCTGTATTTCTCGCGCCGCGCAATGATGGCTACAATAACGAGCCTGACTATGTGACCCGCGAGGCTCCCGAACACTATCAGCCTGGGGTCGTCCACGACGCGGCTGGCGACAATGGCGACAATGATGCACGCGCTGAACGTGTAGCCCGCCAGAACCTGCCTGACGAACACGCCCTTGTATCTCAGGTAGGATTCGAGTATGCCGCAGACGGACGAGAACAGCGTATACGAAAAGGTGACGTTCACATAGAGGTACGCCAGCTCCGCGCGCGCGCCCGTCCAGCCGTGGGTGACGAACCACGCCACGCGCTCCGCAGCGTTCGCGGAAGCGGGGGCGGCGGCCTCGGGCCAGGTGAACAGCGTGACAAGCTGGTGCGAGAGCAATATTCCCACGAGCGACGAAATAACACAGATGGCTACGAGGATGTT
>JAIRPC010000033.1 GCA_031257215.1 Eubacteriales Family XIII. Incertae Sedis bacterium | reverse complement strand
ATGCCGGCTGGCGACGTGACCATCAAGGCGAATTTCAATAAAGATGACAGCAGCGAGTATAGCTCTGGTGGCTCGGGTTCGGGCGGCGGCAACGGCGGCGGCTCGGGCATCGGCCTGGGCGGCGGGTCTGGCGACGGTACTGACGGGTCTGACGGTTCGGACGAATCCGGCCGCGGCGGCTCGGGCTCCGGCTCGGGCGGCGGGTCTGGCAGCCTTGGTTCCGGCTCGGGCAACGGTTCTGGTTCGGGCAGCGGCACGGGCAATGGGTCAGGCTCCGGTTCGAGCGGCGGCGCGGACGGCAAGGGCGGCTCCGGCTCAGATTCGGGCGATGGCACAGGCACCAGCAGCTACGGCATGCTTGGCACGAACACCGAGGACGGCTCAGACGGCGGCGGCGTAGGCGGCTGGCTGGGCAACGTAGGCGGCAAGCTGGGAGACGCGTTCGGAGATCTGGGAGGCGCGGCAGGCGGCGCAATAGGAGGCGCAGGCAAGGCCGCGGGCGGCTGGATAGCAGGCGCGTTCACAGGCACGCTGGGCAAGCTGTTCAAAGGCGAAGCAGGCACCACAGCGCCCATAGAATGGATAAAATTACTGATAATACTAGCGGCAATAGGAGGCTTCATCTGGTGGCTAGTCTTCTGGAAACGCAGACACCGCGAGGATGAGGACGAGTTTGAGTATGAGGAGTTGGATTAGAGATGTGCGGTTGATTGACTAAATTCGTCACAGGCTTTTGCGGACAATTTAGAATCAAAAGAAATGGTCGGGATGACTGGATTTGAACCAGCGGCCCTCTGCTCCCAAAGCAGATACGCTACCAAGCTGCGCTACATCCCGATGCACTGTCTCGTCCATGTAGAAATGGTCTGGCTACGAATAAATTGTGGCAGGGGTAGAAGGATTTGAACCCTCGACGCGTGGTTTTGGAGACCACCGCTCTGCCAACTGAGCTATACCCCTATGCTTGTCTTTTTCGCATTTCGGGTTCGAATCCCTGCTATGGTGGCCTGCTAGCCATCCTGGCAAGGGATTTTCGCCCTCATTCTTTTCCGTTTTGGCGGAGAAGCAGGGATTCGAACCCTGGCGCCGGTTATTTCCGACCTAATGGTTTAGCAAACCACCCTCTTCGGCCTCTTGAGTACTTCTCCGTGCTTTTCCCGCATCCAATGCAAACTCATGCTTGCGGTTGGCGGAGGAGATGGGATTCGAACCCATGTGGGCTTTCACCCAAACGGTTTTCAAGACCGCCGCGTTATGACCGCTTCGCTACTCCTCCTCGTCCTGCTTTGCGGACGCAACCCGACAGCAAGCTATCGTTGGTACGCCCTGCTCGATGGTCACAGCGGCTTTGCCGAGCGGTGACCTGCCGTGCCTTTTTCGCATCCAGCAAGACAGTTGGTGACCCATCGGAGTTTCGAACTCCGGACACCTTGATTAAAAGTCAAGTGCTCTACCAGCTGAGCTAATGGGTCAATCGTTAGGCGGGCAAACCCGCCGAGTTGGCTGGGGTAGCAGGACTCGAACCTACGATGACGGAGTCAAAGTCCGTTGCCTTACCGCTTGGCTATACCCCATCACGCATGAGCAAATGCCCATGCCCGACAAAATCCCGCTTCCTGTCAGCTATATTATTTTAACCGAACCCCTTGTCTCTGTCAAGGCATTTTTGGCACACCTGCGTGCCTGAGCGGGTGTGCGGGTTTGCTGTGTCAGCACAAGTTGGCGGTGTTCCGAGTGAAGCGCGGCACTGGCCGGTTTCAAATAAAACTGACGCGGCAAATATGATAAAATATCGTCATGGACAATGCAGATAAAAACGATAAGAAGCTGGGCGCGGAAGCGCGTGGTGAGATGCCGGGCGACCCGCCGCGCCCCGATACGGAACGGCGTACGGTGCGCATGAGGGAGCTGGTGCGGACGCTCTCCGCTGCGGCGCGGGCTTATTATGACGAGAGCCGTGAGGTGATGCCGAACATAGAGTATGACAGGCTCTACGACGAGCTTGCCGCGCTCGAATCGGAAACCGGCCTTGTGCTGTCTGGCAGCCCCACACAGCGCGTCGGATATGAGGTCAGCTCGGAGCTGGCCAAGGAGCCGCACGCCCACCCGATGCTGTCGCTCGAAAAGACGAAGGACGCGTCCGCGCTTGCGGACTGGCTCGGCGATAAGCGCGGCCTGCTTTCGTGGAAGCTCGACGGCCTTACGGTCGCGCTCACTTATGAGGGCGGCGAGCTGGTTCGGGCGGTCACGCGCGGCGACGGCGCGGTTGGAGAGGTTATAACCAACAACGCGAAAAATTTCGGAAACCTCCCACTGCGCATACCATACCAAGGGCGGCTATTGCTGCGCGGCGAGGCGGTTATCAGTTATTCGGATTTTGAAAAGATAAACGCGGAGCTGGACGACGCCGAAGCGAAGTACAAGAACCCGCGCAACCTGGCAAGCGGCAGCGTTCGCCAGCTCGACTCAAAGGTCACCGCGGCGCGCCGCGTCAAGCTCTACGCGTTCGCGCTTGTTTCAGCGGACGAAGCGGCGGGCGCGCAGCCTGGCGCGAGGTTCTTCACGCGGTCCGAGCAGATGGATTTTCTCGCGGGGCAGGGCTTTGAAACGGTCGAACACTATACGGTGGATGCCGCGTCGGTCGAGGCCGAGGTGCGGCGCTTCACGGAGCGTGCGGCTAACGCGGATTTGCCGTCGGATGGCCTGGTGCTCGTCTACGACGATATCGCGTATGGCGAGAGCCTCGGCCGCACCGCCAAATTCCCGCGTGACGCGATTGCTTTCAAATGGGCGGACGAGCTGGCCGAAACCACGCTCGAACGCATCGAATGGAGTGCCTCGCGGACAGGGCTCATCAACCCTATCGCCGTGTTCGCGCCCGTGGAGATCGAGGGTACGACGGTCAGCCGCGCCAGCCTGCACAACATCAGCATCATGAACGACCTGGCGCTCGGCGAGGGCGACACGATTCGCGTCTACAAGGCCAATATGATTATCCCGCAGGTCGCGGAGAACCTGACGCGGAGCGGGAGCGCGGCGCCGCCCGCCGCCTGCCCTGTGTGCGGGTCAGCGACGGAGGTCAGGGATGCCGACGGCATCATCACGCTCTGCTGCCCGAACGCGGACTGCGCCGCCAAGAAGATCAAATCGTTCACGCATTTCGTGGGGCGTTCGGCCATGAATATTGACGGGCTCTCCGAACAGACCATAGAGAAATTTATCGCGGCGGGGTTCATCCGCGAGCTCGCGGACATATTCAGGCTGCCAACGCACCGCGACGAAATCGTTGCGATGGACGGGTTCGGCGAGAGGTCATACGAAAACCTGATCGCGGCGATCTCCGCTGCGGCGTCGAAGGCCAAGCGCGCACGGCTCTTGAACAGCCTCGGCATACCCGGGATCGGCTCCGCCAATTCGCGCCTTATCTGCCGCGCGTTCGGCAACGATTGGGAGAGGATGTCCAATGCTGCCTATGACGAGCTGGTGCGGATAGACGGCATCGGGGACGTGTTGGCGGAGGGGTTCGTCGCTTGGTGGGGGAACGTGAAGAACCGCGCCGCCGCGGAGGACATCCTTGGCTTCGTCACGCTTGACCCTGATGAGCAGAGCGCCGTTCCAATAACATTTGGGGAGTCCGGCGCATCGGGCGGGCGAGGTGAAGCGGGCACGGAGGGTGTCACGCTGCCTCTCGCTGGGCTGACGTTTGTCATCACAGGCAGCCTCGAAACCTACGCGAACCGCGACGAACTGAAAGAACGCATAGAGGGCGCGGGCGGCAAGGCGACCGGCTCGGTGAGCGAAAAGACGGACTATCTCGTGAACAACGACATACATTCCGGTTCGTCGAAAAACAAAAAAGCGAAACAGCTCGGCGTGAAAATAATCACGGAGGCCGAGATCAATGATATGATGAAATAGCGCCATGCCTGCAGTCGTGGCATGTGCGAAAGGAAATATACAGTAATTTTGTCGCGGCCGAAAATTTGTCGCGATGGAGGGTTTCAGCGGAGCAGAGGGAAATGGAAGATGCGTAACGGAAAGGTTTGGGTGATCATAGGCGACGGCGTAGTCGGAATCGCGGAGGGTGGCATGAACGGCCTGCCGCGCTCGAAGCCGCACGGGTTTGCCATGCCGAGTTCGTTGATGGGCGCGGAGGGCGGCCAGGCCGGTGGCTTGCACGTGGGCGGCGGCGCGGGATTGGCATTGATCGGCAAGCACGAAGCACTCGCCGACTTCATCTCCTCCTGCCTTGCGCGGTACGCCAAGGCATATCCAAATTCGCTGTTAGGTAAATATCCCAATAATGGAAAACGAAAGCTATCGTTGCTCTTGGGTGAGGGCGCGGCGTTCTATGATGAGTACAGGGTCAGCACGGGCAGCGCGAACCTGCGCAAGGAGCAACGGACGCTGGCGGTCTACGGATTGTTGGGCGACGCTGCTTCCCCGTATATCATTGAGGACATAGGCTGGGTTTCGCGCAGGGGTGGCGGGAGTAGCAAGCCTCAGGCGGATTTGCGTGTAGACTGCGGGAGCTGCGGAGCGGACAGCATGCTGCTTCGGCTGTATGGTGACTTCGCGCATGGGCTTTATGCCGCGCCGCCGACCGCTGCCGCGCCGAGCGAAACCGCAAGCCCCGGCGCGGACAGCATGCTGCTTCGGCTGTACGGGGATTTCGCTCACGGGCTTTACGCCGCGCCGCCGGAGGCCAGCGCGAAGCCCGCGATGACGAATACAAAACCGACAGCGGCAAACTCCGCGCCAGGCGGCGTCGCACGCGACGGGCTGATTGCCCGCGCCATCTGCGGGACTCAGCGCGAGTTCCTCTCTGGGCTTGTGAAGTCCCTGAGGAAGCGCGGGTGCGGCGTGGAGTACGCCACCTCCGCCAAGGCCGCTTCGCTCACGCCTGCCGCGTCAGGGGATCGGCTTCCCGACTTCACGCGGGGCGGCAGGGACAGGCGCAGGCACGAACGGATCGCCGTGACGATCATGGTCTGCACGGTGATTATAGTGGCGGCGCTGTCTCTGTTACAGCCCATACGCGTCTGGAACATGGAAGCCTCGGCGCGTGCGGCGCGGGACGAGGCGGCAGTCGGTGCGGATGCCGCCTACTATGCCCAGCTATACGGACACAGGCAGGTTCAGGCGGAGCTACCCGCGTACCGCACGCTTGACGCCGCGCTGGACGGCGCGACAACAGGCTACGGGGATCTGCTGGCATCGCTCGGCGCGGGGGCGCTGAAAGGCGCGGCCGTTGACGAGATAGCCCTCGGCGACGATGGCGGCATCATCGTGAGCCTGAGGACGAAGAACATCGCCGCTTTGGAGAGCGGCCTGGAAGACCTCAACAACAGCCGCAGTATGAGCGCGGCGGAAATCGGGAAGCGCGAGCGCGTCGGCAACAAGAAAAACAGGGAATGGAAAACACAGGTCAAGATCTCGTATTACAGCTTTGGCGGCGCGGCGCAGGGCGGGGAGGCGGCGAACCAATGAAAGACGCGAGGCACGCCAGGATCATGATAATACTGGCCATAGCTTTTGAGGTGCTGTTGCAAGCTTATTCCCATTACGCGCAGCCCGTTATCGATAAATGGGAGTCGGCCGCGCAGGAAGAGCTGTTTGAGCAGCGGGTTGACGCTGGCGAGGTCAGCAATATCAAATCCGATCCAAAGGCGTTCGACGAAAAAGCCAAGGCCGCCGAAGCGGAATTGGGCGGCTACAAAAAGCGCACGGGGCTGCTTCCGAGCGCAGCGGAGATCGCCATATTGGAAAAGGCCGCCGCCGTGGGGATCGCGCCCGAGGTCGTGGATATAATGCCAGGCGAAGCAGGCGCGGGCGCGCCAGCCGTCGGTGCGCCCGCCGCAGACTCTCAGATAGGCGCAGGTATTGCGAACGGCACGGGCGCCGCCGTTATCGAATTGCAGGCGCAGGGCTATATGATAACGGTGCGGGCAAAATACGCCGATGGCATAGCGCTCATGAAGGCCTTTGAAAACGTGGGAGAGGGCACATGGTCGGTGTACAGCTTCACGTATAGCCAGGACGGCGGCGGGGTATGGACGCTCGGAGTGCGGCTGCATTATGTCTCGAATGTACAATTGCGCAAATAATTATAATATAATAGCATATATGTGATGAACCCATGGCAAAGAACATACTGATCAAAATAGAATACGACGGGAGCGCGTTTCGGGGGTGGCAGGCGCAGCGCGTTGGCGGAGCGGCTGGCGATGGCGGAGCGGCCCGCGATGGGGCTGCCGTTGGTTCTACTGGCGGTGCGGATTCGGGCGAGCGGGTGCGCACGGTGCAGGGGACGCTGGAACGGGCGCTTTCGCATGTCTGCGGCGAGGACATCGTTTTGAACGGCACGTCACGCACGGACGCGGGCGTCCACGCGCTCGGACAGGCGGCCTCTTTCGCGGGCGGGTTCGGCATCCCTGCAGAGCGCATACCGATAGCCGTGAACAACCTGCTAGATGACGTGCGCCTGCTCTCGGCCGAGGAAGTGCCTGGGGATTTCCATGCGCGATTCGACGCGAAAGGGAAAACTTACTGTTACAG
>JAIRPC010000138.1 GCA_031257215.1 Eubacteriales Family XIII. Incertae Sedis bacterium | reverse complement strand
ACGCCCGCCACGAACACCACCGTGCCGCCCAGTATCAGCCCGACGATATCGCCCTCACCGATCCTGGCGTAGTTTTTCAGAAGGAATATGCCCTGGAAAAAATCGCTCTGTATCAGCGCCAGCGCCAGTATCACGCCCGCGAATATCGCCATGCCGCCGAAACACGGCACTGGCCTGTTGTGCATGCGCCGCTCATCTTTTGGGATGTCGATAGCGCCGATACGCCCCGCCACACGCATACTGACGGGCGTCAGCGCCAGCGTGACGACCAGCGGTATTGCTATGCAGCCAACAGTTATGAGCCTTAATATTTCTATTTCAGTCATATTATTCCTTGCAGTATCCCGACTATTCCTTTTCGCCCTTATTCAACGCAACTATTTTCAGCCCAGCCTCGTCGAGTATCTCGACGGCGAATTCGTCGGGGTAGCCCTGCTCGACTATGATCTTGCGTATGCCCGCGTTGATTATCATCTTGGCGCAGATGGCGCACGGCTGGTTCGTGATGTAGATGGTCGCGCCCTCGATGCTCTGTCCGGAGGTCGCCGCCTGTATGATGGCGTTCTGCTCCGCGTGCAGGGCGCGGCACAGCTCGTGCCTCTCTCCGGACGGTATGCCCAGCTTTTCCCGCAGGCAGCCGCCTTTTTCGTCGCAGTGCGCCATGCCCTTCGGCGCGCCGTTGTAGCCAGTGGCCACGATCTGCTTGTCCTGCACTATAACCGCGCCCACCTTGCGGCGCAGACAGGTGGAACGCTGCGCGGTCAGCTTCGCGATCCCCATGAAATATTCGTCCCAGCTCGGCCTATCCATATTATATGCCCTTTCCGATTTTCTCTTTCAGCAGCGCGATCATCTCAGGCGTGGTGCCGCAGCAGCCGCCCGCCATTCGCGCCCCTGACCGTATCATAGCGTATGTGCCGCCCGCAAACTCCTCAGGCGTCATATCATAGTATACCGTATCGTCCTTCATCTTTGGCTGCCCCGCGTTCGGCTGTACAAATACGGGGGTGCCGCCCGCAGCGCCTATCAGCCCCGCCGCAATGTGGAGCATCTCCGCGGGGCCGAGCGAGCAGTTGCAGCCTATGGCGTCCGCGCCCGCGCCTTTCGCTTCCCGCGCGAACTGTTCTACCGCCACGCCCATGAGCGTCCTGCCCTTTTCGCCGAACGTCATGGAACAGAACACGGGGAGATCCGTTTCCCGCTTGGCCGCGGTTATCGCGTCCACGGCTTCCGCGATATCCGACATGGTTTCTATGAGCACCAAATCAGCGCCCTCGTCAGCGCCCGCCATCGCCATCCGCGCGAACATCTCGCGGGCGTCGTCATGCGTAAGGCTCGACGTCAGCCCAATGATGTCGCCGATAGGGCCTATATCCAGCGCGACGTAGATCTTTCCGCCGCCCGCGCTACTCTCGCCGTCTGCGGCCTTTCGCGCTATCCGCACGCCTGCCCGCAACGCCCTCTCCGCCAATTCCGGATCGCCGCCCTTCCGCAGGTTAACGCCTATATGCGCACCAAAGGTGTTTGTGCTAATAATATCACATCCGGCCCTGATATTGTCCAGATGGATTTTCTCAACGACATCGGGGAAATTCAGGTTTGCGTTTTCCGAGCCCTCGCCGGGGGGAAGCGCGTCTGCCGCGATGAGTGCCGAACCCATCGCGCTGTCCAAAAGCAATATCTCTCTGCCAAGCTTATCTAACAACATTCGTTTTTGCTCCTAACTCATTATTTTCTTCAAGGCTTCTTCGGGTTTCTTCAAAAACGGGATCGATCTCGTAGAACTTTCCGGCGTGCGCCGCCAAATCCTCCGCGTTCAGCGGCTTCGAGAACAGGTAGCCCTGAAAACAGTCCACCCCGTTTTTCATCAGCTCCCTCATCTGCTCCGGGGTTTCCACGCCCTCCGCGATAAGCTTCATATCCGCCGCGTGCGCCAATTCCACCAGCACATACGAAAGGAACTGCTGATATTTGTCTACTACTATATCGTCTATGAACTGCTTCTCCGTTTTCAGTATGCCGACGGGCATGGATTTCAGGTTGTTGAAATTGGAATAACCCGTACCGAAATCGTCGAGCGCTATCTTGATGTCGAGCGAACGCAGGCGCTCCACGATCGTCTGCGAATAACCTCCCGTGTCAACCTCCTCGCTCTCCGTTATTTCGAGCGCGAGGCAGCGGCCAGGGAAGCCGTGGCTCTGCAAGGATCTCAGCACATTCGATACAAGCCCCTCGTCCGACATTTGGAGCGGCGAAAGGTTCACGTCCAAAAAGAACCCGTCCACCATGTGCAGCCCCAGCTCGGCGCACACCTTGACCGCCCTGTCGAGTATCCACTGGCCTATCGTGTTGATGAGCCCCGTCTGTTCCGCCATCCTGATGAACACCAGCGGCGGAATCCGCCCGAACTCAGGGCTAGTCCATCTCGCGAGCGCTTCAACGCCCTGCCAAAGCCCCTTGTTCGGATCCACTATCGGCTGAAAGAAAACCTCAAAGCCGTCCATTCCGTTCGCAACGCTGTCTTTCAGGCTGATTTCGAGAGCGATATCCTGCCTGAGTATGCGGTTCATGTCCTGGTCATAGACCGCCACCATCCCCATCTCCTTCGAGATATGCAGGGTGCGCTCTATTATTGAAAGAATCTGCGCGGGGCTGTCGAAGCCCGTGCGGCCGTCTATAACGCAGATGGACACTCGCGACGTAACAAAGGAGCTGTCGCCGGCAGCGCCCACGTCCCACGGCTCCTGAAACCGCTCCTGTATGCGGTCGGCAAGCCCGCTCGCGCTCATCATGTCCGCGCCGTCGAGCAGCAGGCAGAACTGGTCGCCTTCAATGCGGTAAACCGTCAAGCCCGCTATGTCGAAGCGCTGTATCCACTCGGTAACGGTTTTCAGAAGCGCGTCGCCCGCAGCGCGCCCATACGCGTCGTTGATATAGCGGAGCGAAATATAGTCGAAAGCTATAAGGCAATAACTCCCGTCCGTTCTTGCCTCCAAGTCCTTTTCGAGCTTCGCCAGGTTGGGGATGCTCATCTGCCTGTCGAAATACGCTAGCTGGAACAGCTCCTCGCGCAGGAGCATCGCCTTGCTCTCGTCGCTCACCGTGATGATGTGCGCCCTGCGCCCGTCGACCCAGTCTATGGCCTGCGCCGTCACATTGCCGTAGATCCCAAGCGTCGGGTTGTACGCCTCCGTGGAGCGCGGCTCTTTGTCGAGCGCGCCGTCCGCGCCAGGCTCGAGCGCCCTGGGGCAGAACGGGCAGCGCCCCTCGCCCTCGCCCATGACAAGCTCCCAGCAGCGCGTGCCCTCCATGCGCTCCCGCGTTACGCCAAGGTTGCGCGCGTAGAAATCGTTGACCATCAGGATCACGTCCGTTTCGTAGTCAACCACGTATATGTATACCGCCGCCGAGTTGACGAACGACCTGAGCGCCGCCGCGCTATCGGATATGTTTGACAATGCGCACTCCTGCTTTCATTAAAAATAAACCTCTT
>JAIRPC010000122.1 GCA_031257215.1 Eubacteriales Family XIII. Incertae Sedis bacterium | reverse complement strand
CCCGTTCTTCTTTACAAAAACCATCAGGAACCCAAAGCCTAGCAGCAGCATTGCCAGGATCCCTATCGAAAAATTAAACTGTTGCATTTCCCAAATCTGTGTGTCCATATGTCCTCTTTTTCTCTACATAGCGTGGGGCATAACATGTGTCGATGACACAGGATAACCCCTCAAATTAATATTGTCATTGCCTATTATAATGGCTATGCCCTAAAAAGTGAATAAAAAAATGCCGAAGTGAATATATTCGAAATAGTTGAAATTGTCATTATTCGAGAATGTCACGGGGAATCTCCTGGTGAGTTGATTACATAACAAAGCATCCACCACTGCGGTGATGGGATTAAAATGTCAGATGATGTAATAAAATCAATTCTGCTTAAACTATACCACCACCACGCGGCAGTATTTCTTTTTTCCTCTGCGCAGCAGTGCTTGGTCTTCTGGGAAATTCTCTTCTTTCAGGAACAGCTTGGCATCGGTCACTTTTTCGCCGTCCATTGTCAGGCCGCCCTGCTCTATCGCTCGGAAGCCGTCCTTGTTCGAGTCCACCAGCCCCGCTTCTCGGATGAGGTTCACTATGCCTATGCCCTCGCCCGCAAGCCTTGCCCTGTCCAGCTCGAAGGTCGGGGCATCCGCCATGCCCGCGCCGTCCGCGCCTGCACCCGCGCCGCCTCCGAACAGCGCCCTCGCGGCTTCCTGGGCGCTGGCGGCCTCATCCTCGCCGTGTACCAGCTTCGTCACCTCGTAGGCAAGCTTCTCCTTTGCCGTGTTTATTTCCGCGTCTTTTAGCTGTGACAGGCTTTCGACCTCCTCCATCGGCAGGAATGTCAGCAGCGCCAGGCAATTCCTCACGTCGGCATCTTCGACATTGCGCCAATATTGATAGAAATCGTAGGGCGGCGTTTTCGCGGCGTCGAGCCATAGCGCTCCCGCCTGCGTCTTGCCCATCTTCTTGCCCTCGCTCGTTTCGAGCAGGGTGAAGGTCATGCCGTACGCCTGCCCCGCGAGCTCGCGCCTGATGAGATCCACGCCGCCGAGGATATTCGACCACTGGTCGTCCCCGCCGAACTGCATCCTGCACCCGTGCCGCCTGTAAAGCTCCAAGAAGTCGTAGGACTGCATGAGCATGTAGTTGAATTCGAGGAAGCTCAGACCCGACTCCATGCGCGACTTGAAGCACTCCGCGCGGAGCATGTTGTTCACGCTGAAATGGCGGCCGATGTCGCGGATGAAGTCAACATAGTTCAGGTCGAGCAGCCAGTCCGCGTTGTTGACGGCTATCGCGCCGCCGTCCCCGAAGTCTATGAACCTGCTGAATGTGCGCTCGAACTGGCGGCAATTTTCCTTTACCATGTCCTTGGTCATGAGCTTACGCATATCCGTGCGCCCCGACGGGTCGCCCACCATGCCTGTGCCGCCGCCGATGAGAACCACGGGCGTGTGCCCGAATTTCTGCATCCACATCATGATGATGACCTGCATGAAATGGCCGACGTGCAGGCTGTCGGCGGTCGGGTCGAAGCCGATATAGAACGTGACGCTCTCCCGCCCCAGCAGCTCGCGTATCTCATCCTCGTGAGTGGTCTGCTTGATGAAGCCCCGCTCCTTCAAAACGTCGAACACATTAGTGTGCCGACTGGCGTTGTCTGGTATCTGGTTCAAAATTCCTCTCCTATCAATGTTGATAAAGCGCAGGATTTTTTTCGTGTGGCTAGGAGCGCGAGTGATTGAGAGCGGAGCGTACTTAAAGGTACGTGAGCACTCAATCGTGAGCAGCAACTGCGGTAGGTCACCACGCGGCAAAGCCGCTGTGACCCTCGCATGGGACGTACCAACGACAGCAAGCTGTCGGGTTACGTCCGCAACGCCACGCGGAAAAAAGACGCGCTTTATTTTGTGCCGTAAATGCGATCTCCTGCGTCTCCTAGCCCTGGCAGTATATACGCGTGGCTGTTCAGCTCCCTGTCCAGCCTTGCCACTATTATGTCCACGTCGGGGTGGTCCTTCTGCAAGACCTCCACGCCCTCGGGGGCGGCTATGATGCAGACGAATTTTATGTCTTTCGCGCCCTTGTCCTTTACGAATTTTATCGCCGCCGAGGCCGAGCCGCCCGTTGCCAGCATGGGGTCCAAGACCACGACGCGGCGCCGCCCTATATCGTCTGGCAGCTTGCAATAATACTCGACGGGCTTGTGCGTTTCGGGGTCGCGGTAGAGGCCTACGAATCCGACCTTCGCGTTCGGCACGAGGCTGAGGAACCCATCGACCATGCCCAGCCCCGCGCGGAGTATCGGCACTATCGCGAGATCGGTTTCGGGCAGGACGTTCACCTTCATCCTTTCGAGCGGCGTTTCTATCTCCGTTTCGACGAGCGGCAGGTCGCGTGTTACCTCGTAGCCCAGAAGTATCGCGATCTCCTTGACAAGCTCGCGGAAATCCTTCACGTTCGTGTTCTTGTCGCGCATCATCGCCGCCTTGTGCTGTACCAACGGATGGTCAATAATTTTTACGTCGCTCATAATATTCCTCCTTGTCCATATATAGAAAATGCTTCTAAAAATTACATCTCATTCAAGAGCGCAACCCTGCGCTCATGCCGCTCGCCGCCGCTGAATGGGGTCGCGAGCCATAGCTCCGTCCACCTGACCGCTTCCTCCGCGGACGTGGTGCGGCCGCCCAGCGCTATCATATTCGCGTCGTTGTGGTCGGACGCCAGCTCCGCCATGGTGTCGCTCGCAACGAGGGCGCAGCGTATGCCGCGCACCTTGTTCGCCGCTATCGAAATGCCTATGCCCGTGCCGCACACGACTATACCCTTGTCGGCATCACCGCCCGCGACGCACTCGGCGCATTTCTTTCCGTACACGGGGTAGTCCACAGAGTCGGGGCCGTCCGTGCCGAGGTCGATCACATCATGCCCAGACCTGGCCAGCTGTGCGGCAAGCACACCCTTCAATTCAAACCCGCCGTGATCCGACGCTATCGCAATACGCATGGATTATCGCCCTCCTCTTCATTTCACAATTAATAACAATCACCATTCAATAATAAGTATAACACAATAATTTCGCGATCTGCCTGCCGCCCTGCGCCGGCCTACACCTTGACTATATTGTAGCCCGCGCTTTTCATCATGCGGTTCATTACGGCGAAGCCTACGCCGTCCTTGTCCGAAAGCGCGCCCGCGATAATCATATCCGCGCCGCTCGCGTCCAGCTCGCGCAGCCTGGCGTAGAACTCGTGCGCCGCTTCGATATACGACTGCTCCTCGAAAAGCAGGACGCCGACATTGTTGCCGATTTGCTTGTTCAGCTTTTCAAGGCGCGACACCTCAGCCTCTACCTTGTCCCTGCGTCCCTCGACCACTATCATCTCGGCGTTCGGCGCGTAGTGCCTGTATTTCATGCCCGGCGATTTCGGCGCGGGCTCGCCGCAGTCCGCGCCTCCTGACCCACCGCCTGACGCCTCCTGCCCGCCGCCGCGGCTGTTCAGCGCGGGGTCGCATTCCACCGCTTCGTCTATCGCGGCGGAAAGCATGTCCGCTGTCAATATGCCAGGCCGCAGTATCTCGGGTGGCGAAACAGTCATGTCCACGACCGTGGACTCTATGCCCACGCGGCAGTCTCCGCCCGCGAGTATGATGTCCACCCTGCCCTCCATGTCCGCTATGGCGTGCTCCGCCCTGGTCGGGCTGGGCGAGCCCGACAGGTTCGCGCTCGGCGCGGCAACGGGGCAGCCCGCCAGCCTTATCAGCTCTGCGGCGGCGTGATCGTCTGGAAGCCTGACCGCCACGGTTTCAAGCCCGCCCGTTACCGCGGGCGGAACCTGCTGCTTCTTTTCTAAAACCATTGTGAGCGGGCCCGGCCAGAAATTGTCCGCCAGCTTGACTATCTGCGGGGAGAGCATCGGCGTCAACGCGCCTATGTCGCTTGCCCGCGATATATGCACTATCATCGGGTTGTCGGACGGTCTGCCTTTCGCTTCGTAGACGCGGCGCACCGCGCCCTCGTCGAACGCGTTCGCGCCAATGCCGTAAACCGTTTCCGTCGGGAACACGACAAGCCCGCCGCCCGCCAGCACCCTCGCGGCCTCCGCCACGTGCGCCATCGCCTGTTCCACCTCCGCTATCGCGTCACTCTCACGCAGCACCTGCGCCCGCCTGAGCGTTTCGGGGTTCAGCGCCCTGATGTCGAAAACCCGCGTGTTCATTCGCCCGCGCCACCCATGCGCTCCGCCTGGTCGCTCGTCGTCAAGGCGTCGATAACCTCGTCGATCTCGCCGTCCATAAACGCCGCGAGTTTGTACACGGTCAGCCCTATGCGGTGGTCGGATATGCGCCCCTGTGGGAAATTGTACGTCCTGATTCGCTCCGAGCGGTCGCCCGAGCCCACCATGCTGCGCCGCGCGTCGGACACCTCCTTGTTCTGCTCCCGCATTTTCAGGTCGTAAAGCCTGGCGCGCAGAACGCCCCATGCCTTGTCCTTGTTCTTTATCTGGGATTTTTCATCCTGGCAGGTCACGACCAGCCCCGTCGGCTCGTGCGTGAGCCTGACCGCGCTGTCCGTCGTGTTGACCGACTGCCCGCCGTGCCCCGTCGAGCGGTATACGTCAACGCGCACATCGTTCGGGTCAATATCTATCTCGACATCGTCCACCTCGGGAAGCACCGCCACCGTCGCCGCCGAGGTGTGGACGCGCCCGCTCGACTCCGTTTCAGGCACGCGCTGTACACGGTGTACGCCGCTCTCGTATTTCAGCCTGCTGTACGCGCCGCGCCCCTTTATCATGACTATGGCTTCCTTGACCGCGCCGATCCCCGTATCGCTCATGTCCAGAAGCTCCGTCTTCCACCGCCTGCGCTCCGCATAGCGCATATACATGCGAAGCAGGTCGCCCGCGAAAAGCCCCGCCTCCTCGCCGCCCGTGCCCGCGCGTATTTCGAGGATAACGTTCTTGTCGTCGTTCGGGTCCTTCGGCAGGAGCAGCACCTTCATCTCTTCTTCGAGCGCCGCCACCCGCGGTTCCAGCTCATCCTGCTCCGCGCGGAACATCTCTTTTTCGTCCGCGTCCAGCCCGCCGCTCTCTATCATGCCCTTAGCGTCGGCCAGCTCCTGCTTCGCCGCTTTGTACTCGCGGTATTTCAAAACGACAGGCTCCAATTCGCCCATCTCTTTCACGATCTTCTGCCACTGCGGCTGGTCCGAGATGACCGCGGGGTCCGCTGCGCGGGCGGCTAGCTCGTCGTATTTTGTGAGTATTGATTCCAGCTTGTCAAACATATTTTTCCCTCTGGACTGTCTTGGCGGCGTTCACTTGGCACCGCTGCGTTACATGGATTTCAGCGCACAAAAAAGCCAGAGAAAAATCCCTGGCCTTGTCTGCTGCTTCATAGCTAATCCAGATTGTATTTGTTCTTGAATTTCTCGACGCGGCCGCCGCGGTTGATGAACTTCTGCTGTCCCGTGAAGAACGGGTGGCAGGCCGAGCATACATCAAGCCTGATGGACTCGTTGACCGAGCGCGTTTCCCAGGAATTGCCGCAGGCGCACGTGACCTGCGTCGTCTTGTATTCGGGATGAATTTCTTGCTTCATTATATTACCTACTTTCCGATCTGTCGCGCACGGTTTCCATGCGTGCGCTATCATTAATAATAATTGTTTCGGCGTTCATGCGCATATTCCCGCGCGGATGCCCGAAAATATCAGCCCTAATATTATAACCCCTCACGAGCCGCC
>JAIRPC010000118.1 GCA_031257215.1 Eubacteriales Family XIII. Incertae Sedis bacterium | reverse complement strand
TGTTTATGAGGTGGTGGAATTCATGCGCCGCACAGGGCGCTCGGCGCAGAACCCGCAGGCGGGAACGCACAGCGGTTACCGCAAGATAGGGCACATGACCTACTGGGCGGAATACAGGGAGCGCTCCGCGGGCGAGCTGGAACTCGTGAACGTCTACGCCCACCGCATGTCCATTGATATGGAGCGGATATGGAACGGACACAGGACGAGGGACGAGTTCCTGTCGGAATAGCGGAGGCGCGACGAGCAGGATGGCAAGGGCGGCGGCATTATGAGAAACGAGCGGAACGGCGATAGCGATATGGACGATAACAGCAACAGAACAATTGGAGCAAACGGCATGGGCGGACAGCAGGCGGCGAAAATGATATGCGGGATGGACGGCGCGGAGATGGAGCTGATGGAAGCGGAGTTCAGCTACCTGGGGCGCGGCTTCAAGCACAAGGTGCTGCGCTGCCCCGTCTGCGGACAGGTTCACATACCAGAGGACATTGCCGCAGGGCGCATGCGCGAGGTGGAGCTGGCTCTTGAAAACAAATAACACAAGGGCGGTGCAGCGTAAAATTTTGGCACACAAAAAATTATTGGAACGATTTTGTGTGATAGAATAATCGTGATGTTATGAAGCGCGGGAGGATTTTGGGCGCCGCGCCAGTCAGAAATGAGGCAAAGCATGATTGAAGGATTTGTTCGCGTCGCGGCGGTCACGCCTGAGATACGGGTGGCCGACTGCGAATATAATGTAAGGCGAATCGAGGAGGCCGTGCGGGCCGCGGCCGACAAGGGTGCGCGTATCGTCGCGCTGCCTGAGCTGTCGATCACGGGGTACACCTGCGGCGACCTGTTCCACCAGGACACGCTGCTCGGTGCCGCGAGGTCGGCGCTGGCCCGCTTGGTCGCGCGTTCGGCGGGGCGCGAGGAGGTCGTTGTCGTCGGACTGCCGCTGGCGTTCAAGGGCAAGCTCTACAATGTCGCGGCGGTGTATTCCGACGGCGAATTGTTGGGGATCGTGCCGAAAAGCTACCTGCCGAATTATGGTGAATTTTACGAATTGAGGCATTTCTCGCCCGCGCCAGAGGGCATGGACTATTGCAGCTTTTCTGCCGCGCCGCATGCGGATTCGGATGGGGATGGGGGAAAACCGAACGGGAGCGGCGGCGTGCTGTCGATAATAGGGATGCCCGAGGAGTTTATGGACGACGAGGACGACGAGGACTACGACGACGACGAGAACCCGTACTACGAGGACGTGCCATTCGGGACGGATCTCGTTTTCAGGTGTGATGAAGAGCCAGAGCTCGCTTTCGCCGTCGAGATCTGCGAGGATCTCTGGGCGCCCGCGCCGCCGTCCGTCAGGCATGCCGCGAACGGCGCGGTGATAATAGTGAATCTTTCGGCGGGCAACGAAACCATCGGCAAGGCGCAGTACCGCAGGCTGTTGGTGCGCGGGCAGTCGGGGCGTCTTATCTGCGGATATATCTACGCGAACGCGGGGCTTGGCGAAAGCACTCAGGACATGGTATTCTCGGGTCACAGCATGATAGCCGAGAACGGGGCGATACTGGCGGAGAACCCGCCGTTCGGCAGCCTGCGCGGCGGCATAGTCATTTCGGACATCGACGTGCGCGGGCTTGCGCGCGACCGCAGGCACAACACGTCATTCTTTTCCGCGGATGCCTCGGCAGGCACTGTGGGCAGGCGCGGCCCCCGCGCGGGGCTTGGCGGCGAATACGAGGAGGTGTTATTCCCGCAGCCAGAGATGTCGTTTTCGCCGGACAGGAAGATAGTGTTCGGCGGCAATATCATCCCGTTCGCGGGGCGCGGTGCGGACAACAAGGAACAGCTTTTCAGGCGTGTTGACCCGCACCCGTTCGTGCCGCAGTCCTCCGAGGAACGCGCGGAGCGCTGTGAGGAGATACTCGCCATGCAGTCGTCAGGGCTTGCGAAGCGGCTTGCACACACGGGCGCCAAGACCGCTGTGATCGGCGTGTCGGGCGGGCTGGACAGCACGCTTGCACTGCTCGTGGCGGTCAGGGCCGTCCGCAGGGCTGGCAATGGCGAGGGCTCGGTTTCCGCCATCACCATGCCAGGCTTCGGCACCACGGGCAAGACCAATTCCAACGCGAAAAAATTATGCGAGGCGCTCGGCGTGCCGTTCAGGGAGATCGACATCACTGCCCAGACCAGGGAGCATCTGAAATCCATAGGGCATGGCGAGGGCGAGCATGACGTGGCGTACGAGAACGCGCAGGCGCGGGTGCGCACCCTCGTCCTGATGGACATAGCGAACAAGGAGGGCGGCATGGTGGTCGGCACGGGCGACCTGTCGGAGCTGGCGCTCGGCTGGGCTACGTACAACGGCGACCACATGAGCATGTACGGTGTCAATTCCGGCGTGCCGAAATCGCTCGTCCGCCATATCATCAAATACGTCGCGGACGCGGAGAGGGAAAACGACCCGAGCCTTTCGGCTGTGCTGTGCGACATCATAGACACGCCGGTCAGCCCTGAGCTGTTGCCGCCCGACGGCGACGACATCAGCCAGAGGACTGAGGATATAGTGGGCCCTTACGAGCTGCACGATTTTTTCCTCTACCATATGGTGAGGTGGGGGCGCAGGCCGCGCATCATCCTCGAACTCGCGAAGATAGCTTTCGCGGAAACGGACGGCGAAAACGCGCCTGCTGGCGAGGCCGACACGTCCTACCACGGCAAGGGCGAGTACGCTGAGGAAGAGATAAGGAAGTGGCTAAAAGTATTTATCAGCAGGTTCTTTGCGAACCAGTTCAAGCGGTCCGCTCTGCCAGACGGCCCGAAGATCGGCTCGGTCGCGCTGTCGCCCAGGGGCGATCTGCGGATGCCGTCGGACGCCTCGCCAGAGGAATGGCTTTCGGATTTGGAGGACGCGGGCGGCGTTGAGTAGTCTCCCGACGCGCCCGCAAAACAGGAGGAACAACAGGATGAAAAAAGTTATTGGAAGGGTTTCGTCAGTTATTGTCGCGGTCGCCATGCTCTGCACGTCGTTCGCATACGCCGCGGACTCGGCGTCCGTGGCCAGGGTGGGAGCGCCGAAGGCCGCGAAGGGCGTGTTCGCCATGGATGTCGTTACTGGCAAGACGCTCTGCGCGAAGAGCGCGGACAAGGCCCGCCCCGTCGCATCCACATCAAAGCTGATGACCGCTTACCTGGTCCACGAGAAAATCGAGAGCGGCGGCGGCGCGTGGACAGACAAGGTGAGAATAACAGACAAGAAGCTCGACAAGATGAGCAGGCTCTCCCCCTACGGCGGCTCGGTGAGGCTGACCGTGGGCAGGCTGTTCACCATAAGGCAGCTCTACATCCTGATGCTCGTCGAGTCGCACAACGCCGCGTCGGTACAGCTCGGCAGATGGGTGTCAGGCTCCGACAAGAAATTCGCGAAGCTCATGAACAAGGCAGCGGACGAATTGGGCATGAAAAATTCCAGCTTCGTAAACGCCTGCGGCCTCGACAACCTCGACTACTACAACGACCTGAAAATCCCGTATGTCGGCAAGCGCTCCGACACGAACATGATGTCGCCGCGTGACGCGGCAAAGCTCGCGCGCGCCCTCGTGACGGAGCACCCCAGCGTGCTGAACACGACGAAGCGCGCGACGGCGAAGGTCAAGGGCAGGACGATATACACGAGCAACCATATACTGGACTACAAGAACCTGATGAAAAAGGCGAAAGGGCTGAACGTTACCGGCCTAAAAACGGGATACATCGACCGCTCGGGTCACTGCTTTATCGGCACGTGCAAGAAGAAAGGGCGCGACAGGCTCGTGACCGTCATACTGAACGACAGCGACAGGTTCAACCACACCATCTCTATAATGAAGAATATCTACAAGAAGAACCCAGAGGCGGTTTGATGACTCACGGCGCAGAGCCGCGAGTCACGCGGCCTTGCGATTTTTCAGGCGGTTGACCAGCGCGAGCGCCAGGCGCGCTCCTGTCGCCACGACTATCAGCGCTATCGCTATGCTTCCCGCCGATATCAGCGTGCCTGCGCCGCGCGATATTCCCGCGTCCAGGTCGTTCGCCAATATCGCCGACATTGACTCGAACAGCCCTAGCCCCGGCACGAAAGGTATTATTCCAGGTATGATGAATATGGTGGTCGCGTCGCTGCCCGCCCTTGATGCGATCTCGCTGAGGAGGGCTATGATGCACGACCCGAGGAAAACCGTAAGCAGGGACGCAAGCCCTATCTCAGGGCCGCCTTTGAGCGCGAGCATCCCTACGCCGCCGATAATGCTGGCGCGAATCATCTGGTTTTTTGGCGCGTTGAGCTGCAAGCAGAACCCTATGGTGAGCAATACTCCGAACGCGAAGAAAACGGGCAGGGGAAATATGCTGGCGTTTGCGCTCGGCTGCTGTCCCCTCAGCATCCACAGCCCCGCGACCATCCCAGCCCCGCCTGCTATGGCGACCGACGTGATCGCGGCGTCCGTAGCACGAGCCACGCCTGAGAGCATGTCTCCCGACAACAGGTCGCGCGCGGCGTTCGTTATTGCGACGCCTGGCATGAATATCGTCACCGCACTGAGTATGATGGCGGTGGTGTTGTGCCATGCGTAGAGATCGGATGCCGCGAGAGCCATAACGGTACAGCAGAGGCAGCTTATGAACACGCGTATAAACCCCGCAAGGCGGAACCGCTCCACCCCGAAATAAACGAGGTAGCCTATGCAGGACGCGCCCGCCGCCACGAGCATGTCGGGGATGCCGCCGCCGTAGCTGGGGCACATGAACGCACCGACGAGGACGGCGCCGAGCAGCCTTAGCGGCAGGGAGAATGTAGGCTTTGTGGCGATCTCGCGAAGCCTGTCCATGCCGCTGTCCACGCTCATGTCGGTCGTGGTGAACTCGCGCGAAAACCTGTTGATGAGGGATATGCGTTCGAGGTCGATGGAGCTTCGGTCTATGCGCTTGATGAACGTGCGCATCTCGTCGTCCCCGCCCGTGTCGAGCGACAGGAAGATCCCCGTGGTGGTGGCGAAGCACTCCACGTAGTCGATTCTGCAAGCCTTGCAGATGCGCGTGATGGTATCTTCGACGCGATATATCTCAGCGCCGCTCTTCATCATCAGCTCGCCCGCGTAAAGCGCGAGCACCAATACTTTTTTCTGGAAGTTTTCTATCATAAGTTAAGTCTAATTGGTTTGGCGGTTTTTTTCAAGCGCGAGGCATCCAAAATATAGTTATTTATCAATAATATCACATTGACGGGTTTTTTAGAAGTTATTTATATGTTCGCCGGCGATCCGCTTGCTTTGATACATGCGTTGCATGGTGTAGAATATATAATAGTTATTTTATTTGCGCAAGGAGAGATACATAATGGCTGATAAGGACTATGGTGTTTATTCGAATCCGCTTACGGTTAGGTATGCTAGCGCGGAGATGTCGCGCTTGTTTTCGCCTGACAAGAAGTTCACT
>JAIRPC010000111.1 GCA_031257215.1 Eubacteriales Family XIII. Incertae Sedis bacterium | reverse complement strand
AGGCCCGACTATATCTTCCTTGACTGGGGCTCGTATGTCGGTCGGGACGCGGCGGCGTGGCTGGCGTGCTCATCCCTTGCCTTGTTTGTTATGCGGCATGACGGCGTGAAGTCGCGCATACCCGCGGGCGCAGCAGGCGATGGCGCACCCGTGCCAAGCTCGGCGTTTGGCGCTGCGGCGATGCTGGCGGGCGCGGCAAAGACGGGCATGGCACAGCCTGGCGCGGGCGCCGCCGCCTCGGACTCCGAAGATGCAACAGTCATAACGGAGCTTGCCGCGGAGCTTGGTGTATGCCTGGACAAAGCCGTTTTCGTCGTCAACAGACAGCCGCCTGAGCTGGTGGACGGGTTGCCCGGCCGCTTTGTCGGAATCAGCGACGACCCCTACGCGTTCGAGCGGGACGGCGACAGGGTGTCCATATCCCTCGCCACGGCGTTCGGCACAGGCATAAAGGCGCTTGCCGAGATGGCGCTATCGGGCGGGGAACGCGGCGGCGGCGCGGAAGCGGTTATTGAAGCGGCTGGCGAAGCTCTAGATAAAAGGAAAATTGGAAATGGGAAACAGGATGAATATTTCGCCGCATAGTGATATGAATGCTGCGCGGCACGAGGCTTTCCCGCAGGTGGCGGCGGCTGGCGGCTTCCGTCCGCACAGCAGGGCGCACAGCGATTCGCAGGGCGGCATCCCGCCATGCGGGAACGGCGCGAACGCGGGCCCGCGCAAAAAAAGATACGACGGCGCGGTGACGGCGCTCACCTCCGAGGCGCGGGCGTATATCCGCTCGTGCGGCGGCGAGCTGTCCGACGCTGATGTCATAGAGCGCATTGAAGCGGCGGCTATCAACGGCGCGGCGTGCGCGGGGCTGACCACGGCGGAAAAAATCAGGGTGGTGGACACGGTGTTCTGCCGCACTCGCCGCGACCTCGGCGTGCTCCAACCCATTGCCGACGATCCGTCCGTGTCGGAGATAATGGTGAACGGCACGGAGGCCGTGTTCGTCGAGCGGAAAGGCAATATTGAGCGCACGGATATCAGCTTTGAGAGCGTGGACGAGCTGGAGGAGCTGATACGCCGCATTGCCGCCCGCGTACACAGGGAGATCAACGAGCTTTCGCCGATACTGGACGCGCGGCTCGAAGATGGCTCGCGCGTTAACGCCATATACAAGAACGTAGCGCTGAACGGGCCGATACTCACCATCAGGCGCTTCCCCGAGACCGCCATCCGCATGGACGATCTGCTGGCGTATGGCTCGATAACAAGGGAGGCGGCTGACTATCTCGCGGTGCTGGTGGAGTGCGCCTACAACATATTCATCAGCGGCGGGACCAGCTCGGGCAAGACCACGTTTCTGAACGCGCTGGCGGGCTTCATACCCAGAGGCGAAAGGATTATTACAATAGAAGACTCCGCGGAGCTGCAGATACGGGGTATCGACAACCTTGTGCGAATGGAGTGCAGAAGCGCGAACGCGCAGGACAGGGGCGAGGTGAGCATGAGGCAGCTCATACGCGCAAGCCTGCGTATGCGCCCGAACAGGATTATCGTCGGGGAGGTTCGCGGCGAGGAGGTTTTGGATATGATACAGGCTATGAACACGGGCCACGCGGGCAGCCTTAGCACGGGCCACGGCAACTCGCCGCGCGGCATGCTCTATCGGCTCGAAGCCATGTTCCTGCAAGCGGCCGACTTCCCCGTTGCCGCGATAAGGCGGCAGATAACCGAGGGCATAGACATCATGGTACACCTCGGCAGGCTGCCTGGCGGCGCGCGCACCGTCCTCGAAATTTCCGAAATAACAGGGATGGCGGGCGGCGAGGTAGAGCTGAACACGCTGTTTGAATACGCGACGGGGCAGGGGCTTGTCCGCACGAAAAACCAGCTCGCGGACACGTCAAAGCTTCAAGTGAAAGGGAGGGAGCTACCATGACAATACGCCTCACGGATATTTTGTCGCCAGGAGCAGGCGCGGGCAGGGAGAGCGCCGGAACGGGAAAGGAGGACGCCGCGGCCATGACGGACTATCGCTGTTACGAGATGTCGCCACGGGAAACGCGCCGCTACTATGCGGCGGCCTGCACCATAGCGGCGGCGCTGGGCATGCTGTTCTACCACAATGCCATAGCGGCGGCGCTACTCGCGCTCGCGGCGTTGCCGTGCAAGAAATACTACCGCGCATATCTCGCGGCGCGGCGCAGGTCGGCGCTGTCCGTTCAGTTCAAGGATCTGCTGGCGTCGCTGTCCTCGTCGTTCATGACGGGCCGGCAGATGACGGAGGCGCTTTCCGAGGCGGAGAAAAACCTCGCGGTCATCTACGACGAGAGCGCACCTATCATGAAAGAGATAAGCCTTATCGTGCGCAGGCTGACATCGGGGCGCGAGAGCGAACGCGAGGTGCTGTTCGACTTCGCGGCGCGCAGCGCGAGCGACGATATAGAGGGCTTTGTTGACGTGTATTTCACCTGCCTGACCACGGGCGGCGATACGATAGTGGCGGTGCGCCGCGCGACCGAGCTGATCATGGACAAGCTCACGGTCAGGAACGAGATCGCCGCGCTCACCGCGCAGAAGCGCTTTGAAGCGAAAATCCTCGCGGCGTTGCCGCCGCTCATACTCGTGTTTTTGCAGCTTGCATCGCCCGACTACATCGCGCCACTCTACGGCACGGCGGCGGGCATGCTCGTCATGACGCTCTGCCTTGCGATTATGGGCGCGGCGTTCTATTGGAGCAGCCGCATTACGGATATCGAGGTGTGAGGATGGGCATTATGAATAATCCAGTAACTGAAAAAATTAATAAAATAATACATATACAAGGCACGCGC